>NZ_JBHWZS010000122.1:0-23313 GCF_042728155.1 Streptomyces sp. NPDC060209 | reverse complement strand
GGTGACCCCGATGCGCTGGATCAGCTCATTGCCGCGTATGAGTCCGAGGGCGTCCGGGTTCGTCGGGTTCCGGTGGACTACGCGTCCCACACCTCCCACGTCGAACTGATCCAGGACGAACTGGCCGACGTACTGACCGGGTTGAAGCCGCAAGCGGCCACGATTCCCATGTATTCGTCGGTGGACGGACGTTGGGTCGAGGGCGTGGAGCTGGACGCCGGCTACTGGTTCCGCAACCTGAGGCAGACGGTGCGCTTCGCCGACGCGACCTCGGCTCTGATCGCGGAGGGGTTCAGGGCGTTCATCGAGGTGAGCTCGCATCCGGTGCTCGCGCACAGCATCCAGGAGAGCCTGGACGAGATCCTTCAGGCGCCGAGCGTCGTGACCGGGACCCTCCGCCGCGACGACGGCGGACTGGGCCGCCTCCTCCTGTCCATCGCCGAACTCCACGTCCGCGGTGTCCCTGTCGACTGGTCCACCGCACTCGGTGAACCAGGCACTCATCGCGTCGAGTTGCCCACGTACGCCTTCCAGCACCAGCACTACTGGCTGGAATCCACCCAAGGAGCGCGTCAGACCGTGTCCGGCGAAGCTGTTCCCTCACCATTCCCCGTTCCCGTCCCCGACGACGAGATTCCAGGATCGGCCCTGACCCGGAAGCTGGCCGAACTGCCCGAGGACGGGCAGCAGCAGTTGCTCCTGGACATCGTGCGGGCCGAAGCCGCCACCGTGCTGGGCCATGAGACCCCGGACTCCGTGGAGTCCGGCAGCGTCTTCTTCGAGGTCGGCTTCATCTCTCTGACCGCCGTGCAGTTCCGCAACCGTCTCGCCGACGTCACCGGCCTGGAGCTCCCCGCGATGCTGATCTTCGACCATCCCACGCCGACCGAGCTCGCCGGGCACCTGCGCGCGCTGCTGAACGAGAAGGGCTGACCCCGTGTTCTCAGTCGAGACCTATCTCAAGGCCCTGGACCACGAGGGGTCGACGGACCCCACCTGGGAGACACTGCGGGATCTCCACAAGCGACACCTGATGGCCCTTCCCTACGACAGCTCTCTCAACACGGCCCGGGGCGCGGCACTGTGGGCGGGTGTGGACATCGACGCGGACGCCGTCTTCGACGAGATAGTCCTCGGTGGACGCGGCGGCGTGTGCTACGAGCTCAACGGCCTGTTCCGGCTGCTGTTGCTGGAACTGGGCTTCGAGGCCGGGGTGCTCGCCGCCGGCATCCGGCAGGTCGACGACTCCTTCGGGCCGGACCTGGAGCATGTGTTCAACTACGTCAGGCTCGACGGCAGACTGCTGCTCGTCGACGTCGGGTTCGTCGGCCCGTCGTACCTCGAACCACTGCCGGTCGTGACCGGCGAGATCAGTCACCAGTACGGCAACCGGTACCGGATCGTCGTGCAGGACGGATACCACGTCGTGCAGCGCAAGGGGCAGGTCGGGGACTGGCGAGCCGTGTACCGGTTCGAGCCGCAGCCCAGAGAGCTGACGGAGTGGCTGGTCCCGTCCCCCGAACTGGAGAACTTCGCCCGTCAGCTCGCCGGCGCGGGCACGGTCGTGCGCGGGCGTGCCTTCGACAACGGACAGCGCATCCTCATCGGGAAGCGGCTGCTCACGGTCGACGGCGGGCACGACCGGATCCGGGGTGTGGTCGATCCGGCCGACCACGCGCATGTCCTGGCCGACATCCTTCGGACGGAGAGGACGGAACAGTGACCACCGCGGACTCCTCCGTCCATCCGCCCACAGCCACGCCTTCCACCGATGTCATCGTGGTCGGATACGGCCCGGTCGGGCAGGTCACCGCGTTGTTGCTGGCCGCACGCGGCTGGCAGGTCACCGTGGTGGAGCGCTGGCCCGCGCCGTACCCGATGCCGCGGGCGGTCTCCTTCGACGGCGAGTCCGCCAGGATCCTGGCCGCAGCAGGCGTCGGCGATTCCATGAGTGAACTGGGGGAGCCATCGGGGGACTACGTCTGGCGCAACGGCGACGGACAGACGCTCTTCCACGTCGATGTCGCCGCCTCCGGACACTCCGGCTGGCCGGACTCGACCTCCATGTACCAGCCGGGCCTGGAGGCGGCCCTGGCCGCTCGCGGTGAGGAACTGCCCCGTCTGCGCGTGCTGCGCGGGCACCGGGTGACCGCTCTCCAGGACCACGGCACGCTGGTGGAGGTCACCGTCGAGAGGCACCAGGACGCACCGCCGCACGGGCAGGACGCACCGCACGAGCAGAGGCTGTCCGCACGCTGGGTGGTGGGCTGCGACGGCGCCAACAGCTTCGTACGGGAGGCCATCGGTGCCACGGTGACCGATTTCGGGTTCTTCAACGACTGGCTCACCTGCGACGTGAAGCTCCATGAGCCGCGCGAGTTCGTGCCCAACAACCTTCAGATCTGCGACCCCGCCAGGCCCCGCACCGAGGTGTCCGCCGGGCCCGGGCACCGGCGCTGGGAGTTCATGCGCCTGTCCGACGAACCCGCAGAGGAGTTCGGACGGCCGGACAACGCCTGGCGCCTGCTGAGCCTGTTCGACATCGACCGCGCCCATGCCACCCTTGAGCGGCATGCCGTCTACACCTTCCAGGCTCGGTACGCGGACACCTGGAGGGTGGGCCGGGTGCTGCTCGCGGGGGACGCCGCCCATCTCATGCCGCCGTTCGCGGGCCAGGGCATGTGCTCAGGTTTCCGGGACGCCGCCAATCTGGCCTGGAAGCTCGACCTCGTCCTGGGCGGGCAGGCCGACGAGCGCTTGCTGGACTCGTACACCGGCGAGCGGCGGGAGCACGTCCGGCACGCGCTGAAGATGTCCATGGACCTGGGCCGCGTCATCTGCGAGACCGACCCGGCCGCCGCCCGTGACCGTGACACGGTGATGCTCGCCGTACGCGAACGGGGCATCGCCACCGCACAGCCGCGGTCCGCCGTCCAGGCACTGACCACCGGGCTACTCCACCGGCGGGAGGGCGACGGCCGCCCTGTTCCGCCGGCCGGAGACCTCGCGCCGCAGGGAACCGTCGCCCGCGCCGACGCGGTCGGGCTGTTCGACGAGGTGGTGGGGCCCGGCTTCGCCCTGCTCACCACGGCCCCGCCCGCCGAACTGCTGGACGACGACCGGCTGGAGTTCCTCGGCCGGATCGGGGCGCGCCTCGTGCATCTGCTGCCCGCAGGGACTCCGGCCGCCGAGGTCACCGCACCCGCCGTCGTGGACGTCGACGCTGTGTACCTCCCCTATCTGGCCGAGGCGAAAGCCGGTGATGGTGAGGGGGCGGTGGCCCTGCTCGTGCGACCGGACTTCTATGTCTTCGGAGCGGCCCCGGACCGGGACGCGCTGGCCGTGCTCGTCGACGACCTGCACGCCCGGCTCCGGTCCGGGGCACTCATCGGCTGACCCGGGGGCCCGGCCGGACCTGGGACCTAAGGACCGGCCGGGCCGCTCAGCAGCCGCGCGACATGGTGCGCCAGCTCCAGGGACTGCCGGCCGTTGAGCCGTGGATCGCACGCGGTCTCGTAGCGCGTGCCCAGGTGCGCGTCACGGATCTCCTGCGCGCCGCCCAGGCATTCGGTGACATCGTCACCGGTCAGCTCCAGATGGAGGCCGCCGGGGTGGGTGCCCAGCGCGCGGTGCACCGCGAAGAAGCCACGGACCTCGTCGAGGATGCGGCCGAAGCTGCGGGTCTTGTAGCCGGTGGGGGACAGATGGGTGTTGCCGTGCATGGGGTCGCACTGCCACACCACCTGATGCCCCGACGCCGTCAGCTTCTCCACCACCGGCGGCAGGACGTCGCGCACCCGGTCGTTCCCCATCCGGCTGATCAGAGTGAGCCGTCCGGGGCGCCTGTGCGGGTCCAGTCGTTCCGCGTACTCCGTGACCTCCTCGGGAGTGACCGAGGGGCCGATCTTCAGGCCGATCGGGTTGGCTATCCGCCGGGCGAAGGCGATGTGCGCCCCGTCGAGATGACGCGTCCGCTCACCGATCCACAGGAAGTGCCCGGACAGGCCGTAGAGACGGGGAGCGGACAGCTCGTCCACTCCCGCCTCCGGGCTCTCCGCTCCCGGGTGGGCCGACTCCGGCACACCGGGCGAGAGCCGCGCCAGGGCCCGCTCGTAGTCCAGCAGCAGAGCCTCGTGACTGGTGAAGAGTTCCGTACGCGATGCCTCGGCCTCCGCCCTGACGATGTCCATCGCCGCGCCCGCGGCCGCGTGGGCGCGCAGCATCCGACGTGGGTCGGGCGCCCTCGCCGCGGCATCGGACTCCAGGGAGTTGACGATGTCACCGCGGTACGAGGGCAGTCCGTCCGGCTCGAAGGGGCTGGATCGCGGTTTGGCGTACTGACCCGCGACGCGCCCCACCGTGACCACGGGCAGCCCGGATGCGACGGCCAGCACCTCGGCCACGCACAGCAGCGTGCGCAGATTGCCCAGCACGTGCGCATCCGTGTTCCCGGCGAAGGTCTCCGCGCAGTCGCCGCCCTGCACCAGGAACGCCTTGCCCAGTGCCACCTGGGCCAGTCGCTCACCGAGCCGGTCGACCTCCGAGGGCTCCACCGTGGGCGGCAGCCCGTTCAGCACCTCACCCACCCGGCGAAGTTCGTCGCGGTCGGGCCAGTCGGGCTGCTGCTCGGCCGGACGCGCCGGGGCGGCGGCCGGTAAGACGGGTGATCCGGGGGCGTCGGCCGGCGCCGCAGGGGATTCGCAGGTACCCAGGGACGTTGTCATCGGAGTCATCCCGCCTTCCGGAGGTTGGCCCAGAGATCCGCCGGAAGATCCTTGCGGCGCCTGATCTTGAGCTTGCGGTAGACACGGGTGAGGTGCTGCTCGACCGTGCTGGCGGTGACGTACAGCTTCACCGCGATCTCCCGGTTGGTGTAACCCAGGACGGCGAGAGAGGCGACCCGGCGCTCGGAGTCCGTGAGCGAGGCGATGCCCTCCAGACCGTCGGCCATCGACTCGGAGCCGCCCAGGTCGGCGGAGACCGACAGCAGCTCCTGCGCCAGAGGCTTCATCTCGCACATGTTCGCCACATGGAGGGCCTGCCGCAGCAGCAGCCTGGCCCGCCGCTTGTCGTTGGTGGCCCGATGGGCGCGACTCAGCTCGGTCAGCACCCGGACCTGCTCGAACCGGTCGCCGGACACCTCGGCCAGATCGATCGCCTCGGTGAGCAGCGGCAGCCGCCGTCCCGGCGGGCCCACGGCGGCGAGCAGCCGCAGGGCGGGGCCGCGGGTGCGCGAGGTACCCGCGCCGGGGCGTGCCAGCTGCTCATGGATGAGGCGTCTCGCCTGGTCCTTGTTGTCCAGGCGCAGCCAGGCCTCGGCGGCGTTCGTCCGCCAGGGCAGCAGCCCCGCCGTGTCCAGCCCCCAGCCGCGCAGGAGTTCGCCGCAGGACAGGAAGTCGGCGAGGGCGGCATGGCAGTGGTCGGTGGCGAGGTAGTGATGTCCGCGCGCGTACAGGTACTGGAGCCCGTACCGGCTGTGGAACATCGTGTCGCCGACCGAGTGGGTGAGCTGTCGTGCCGCCTCCTCGCGCTCACCCATCCGGGTCGCGGCCAGGATCAGGACGCTCAGCGGAAGCCCGACGGCGACACCCCACGAGCGGTGCGTGAGCAGTGCCAGCGCGTCCCGCGCATGGCGGCCGGCGGCGGTGAGGTCACCCTGCTGCACCGCCACCTCGGCCCGCGCGGCGGCGAACACGGCCTGGGCCGTCGGTGCGTTCCGGGCCTCGGCCTCCGCCAGCAACTGGTCGCACCAGGCGGCCGCGGCATCCAGCCGGTCCACCTGGATCAGCACCCGGACAGCCACCAGGGCGGCCTCCTCCGCCCAGGGGCTCCGGCGATGCAGCGGGAGATCGCGCAGCACACGTTCCGCCCGGTCCGCGGCATCGTCGGCCCGGCCCCGGGACAAGGCGTCGGACAGGGCGGCCGCGGCTTGCAACTGCGGATCCGTCCCGGGCGTCACCACACCGTGCCGCAGATCGGCCGGCAGGACCGGGGTCCTGCGGCCCCGCGCCAGCGCGGGATGCGTCCAGGCCAGCCACACCTCGATGTCACGCAGCGCCCCGGCCTCCGCCGGATTCGCCTGGGCGCCGCCCGCGCGCTCCCGGAGCCGTCCGAGTACGTCGACGGCCTCCTCGCTCCGGCCGTGCCAGAGCAGTTGCCTGACCAGCACGAGACCGTCGGACAGGGGCAGTTGGTCCGCGCGGACCGCCGCGGTCAGCGGTGCCAGATGCCGGGCCGCGGACGACGGGTTGAGCTGCCACTCGGCCTGGGCAAGCCTGGCCCGCAGCGCCGAACGGGACCGCTCGTCGGCGCTGGACCGGTGGGCCAGCTTCAGGCAGTCGGCGGCCAGTTCGAGACGGTCGTCGAGCAGCGCGTGCTCCGCCGCCTCCGAGAGGACCGCCTCGGCCCACGGCACCTGGGTGTGTCCGGCCTCGATGAGATGGCGGGCCACGTCCAGCGCTCCGGCGCCCCGCTCGTACAGGAGGCAGGCGGCACGCCGGTGGAGCTCGGACCGGTCGTGCGGGGAGAGGTCGTCGAGGACCGCGTCCCGCGCGGCCGGGTGCCGGAAGGCATCCCCCTCCAGGAACTCGGCCGCGTTCAGCGCGCGCAGAGCCTCCTCGGCCGGGGCGGACGCGCCGAGGTCGCCGGACATCAGCCGGCCGATCTCCGCGGACGAACTGCCGGGGCCGAGCACCGCCAGCGCCCGTACGGCCTGGAGCATCATCGGCTCGGCGCGTTGCAGGCAGCTCAGCAGGGCCAGACCGTACCCCTGCGCACTCGGGGCGCCGCCGGGCTGGCGGTGGTCCTCGACCAGGGCGTGCAGCAGCAGCGGATTTCCGCCCGCGGCCGCGAGGAAGTCCTCGCCGACCCGTCGCGCGGCGACCTCCCCGAGCCCGTCGGTGATCAGACGCAGCGCACCGGCGCGGGAGAGCGGGTCCAGGCGCAGACGCTCCGCGTACGGAGGCCTGGACAGCTCGCCGCGGAACCGGCGGTTCAGCGGCCACGGCGTGGTGTGGTCGGTGAGGACGAGGAGGATCCTGGCCTGCCCGAGCCGCCGGACCAGGTGGACCAGGAACCGCAGGGACGGGACGTCGGCGTGGCGCAGATCGTCCACACCGAGCACCAGCGGCACGTCGGCGGCCAGACCGAGCAGCGCGACGGACAGTTCGTGACAGGCGCGGACCACCTCGGGCGACGGCACCTCGGCGCTGCCGTCACCGAAGTCCCCGGACGCGAGGCTGTCCAGCAGCGTGCCGACACGGTCCGCCTGCTCGGCGGGCCAGACCGTACCGCGGAAGAGCTGATTCACCATGCCGAACGGCAGCGCGCGCTCCGCGGGGGAGCAACTGGCGCTCAGGAAACGGGCCCCGGACCGCGTCGCGTGGGCGGCGAAGGCACGCAGCAGTTCGGTCCGCCCTCCCGCGATCGGCCCCTCCAGCAGAACGGTGTGGCCGCGGTGCGCGAAACAGTCGGTGAGCAGCTGGTCCAGTCGACGCATGTGTTCGTCTCGTTCCACCAGCGAAACCACTCGATCCCCCAGGACGTCATGTTCGTGACCAACGGCGTGTGCGACCCGCGGCATGCGTGACCGGCCATTCGTGTGCACTCGGCCGTCTTCCGGCCATCGATGTGCGTGGCTGTCCGTCGCGTGATCGGCCGTCCGTGCGGTGCAGGGCTCCGAACGGGCCCCTTTGCGCGCTCCCCCTGCCCGGCTCCCATGATGGTCGGACGTCGCCTACTCCCCGGGAACCGGCCGCCCACGGACTGCCTACTGGGGCACGGCGGCCCATGTCCAGGGGGGTACCCACGGGGTGAAGGCCACCGATGCCGGGTGAACCCGTCACATCCCCCTAAGAGCCCTTGTTTCCATTGATTTTCAGCCACTTCGCGCACACGATCGGCTCCGTCATCGACATACGTCGACATCCACCGCAGGCCGTAACCGGCCATCGAGGAGCCTTGCCATGCCCAGTCGCCGTCAGTTCGTCATAGGATCCGCGGCAGCCGCCGTCGCCACGGTGGGCGGGGGTGCGGCGCTGGTGAGCAACCGTGGACCATCGGCCGCGCACCCGAGAGGCACACGGAGACCCGGCTCCGGGGGGCCCGTCGCCACCGGTGTCCCGCGGGCCACATCGACGAACCTCACCAAGTTCGCCGACGCCCTCCGGATCCCGCCGTTCCTGACGCCCGGCGCCTCGCTGACGATCCGCCAGAAGGCCGCCTCCGTCCTGATCCACTCCGAACTCCCCCCGACCCCGGTGTGGACCTACGAAGGGTCCTTCCCCGGCCCCACCATCGAGGTGTCCAGCGAGCAGCGCCTCAGAGTGGCCTGGCTCAACGAGATCAGCGGCGCCTTCCCCGTCACCGGCATCCAGGTGCCGTTCACGGACCTCGACTCGATCCTGGGCCCCGGCCGGGGCTCCGCCGCGCGTGACGCCTCCGTCGCCGGCCTGCCCGCCTGGACCGTGGTCCACGTGCACGGAGCGGTCACCGGCGGCGACAACGACGGATGGACCGAGAACGGTGTCTCACCAGGTGACACGCAGCTCTCGGAGTACCCGAACGTCCAGCGCGCCAGCGGCCTCTGGTACCACGACCACGCCATGAACATCACGGCGTTCAACGTCTTCGCCGGGCTGGCCGGCAGCCTGCTGATCCGGGACGACGAGGAGGCCGCGCTCAACCTGCCCAGCGGGGCGTACGAGATCCCGCTGCTCATCAACGACCGGAATCTGGACACCGACGACCAGGGCGTCCCGACCGGACGGCTCCTTCACCGGACCGGCTATCTCGACACCGGCACCGCGAGTTCCCCCGCCCGGCTGAACCTGCCCTTCATCGGTCCGTACAACCTGGTCAACGGGGTGATCTGGCCCTATCTGCAGGTGACGCCGCGGTGGTACCGCTTCCGGGTGCTCAACGGGGCCAACACCCGGCCGTACACCCTCCGTCTCCAGGTGGAGAACGCGGACGGCACCACCACCCCGGTCACCGGGGCCCTGGTCCAGATCGGCAGTGACCAGGGGCTGCTGCCGAGCCCGGTGACGCTCGACGAGCTGACACTCGCCCCGGCCGAACGGGCGGACGTTCTCATCGACTTCGACGCCTTCCGGGGGAAGCGGCTGCGGCTCGTCAACACCAACGTCAACGGGCCGTCCCCGCTCGGACCTGAGGTCATGCAGTTCCGCGTCGGCGCCACGGCCGTCGACGACCCGTTCACCCTGCCCGCGACCACGTCGCCCTCGTTCGTCCGGCTGACCCGCTCCGCGATACCCGCCGGGCACACCAGCCGGTGGATCGCCTTCGGTACCTCGGACGGCACCCCGCTCGGCCACCCCGAGATGTGGGAGCTGTCCGAGACGGCGGCCGGGTACCAGCCGCTTGACGGCGACCGGTTGGTGCACGTCACGGACCAGGGCGGCGCGGTCCGTACGTTCCGTAAGGAGGCCACCGCCTTCGACGACAAGGTCGGGTTCTTCGTCGAGAGCAGCGGCTGGGAGGTGTGGAACTTCCTCCATCTGGTCGGTCCCGGCCACCCGATGCACGTCCACCTGCTGGGGTTCCAGGCACTGAACAGGGACGTCTACACGGTCTCCAGCGCCAGTGGTGCGGGGACAGACGTCGTCACCTGGAGCGCGGAACACGACCGGGCGGGTGTGCTCGGGGATGAGGAGAAGGGCTGGAAGGACACGATCAGGGTCGAGGAGCACGAACTGGTCTCCGTGGCCGGTCAGTTCACCGGAGCGACCGGTCGCTTCGTCTACCACTGCCACATCCTGGAGCACGAGGACGAGGGCATGATGCGTCCCTTCGTCGTGGCTCCCCGCGAGATCCTCGACCGTATGCCGCACACCGCGCACCACCACTGATCCCCACCCGCGGAACAGGCCCGGGTGCAGGGAGGCGTTCCCCCGGAACCCGGGATCCCCCGGATTCCGGGCCCTGCCGGCTTCGGCCCTCCGAGCTCCTCCCCGCGTCGCGTCAGGGCCTGGGCGTCAGCCGGAGGCGGGCTCGCCCGTCAGGCTGTGCAGGCAGGCGATCAGGCTGCGCGCCTCGACGTTGACGTAATGGCTGTGGCGCAGGAGCCCGACCAGCTGATGCAGGGTCAGCCAGCGGAAGTCAGGGCCCGGGTCCGGCGCGTAGTCCGCGTCGGTCTCGATCACGAGGTACCGGTTGCGGGCGTGGAAGAAGCGCCCGCCCTCCTCCGACAGCAGACTCTCGAACCGGATCCGGTCGGGCCCGGCGCCCAGTACGTCGTCGAGGAACCGCGGGCGCGCCGCGGACGGCAGCCAGCGGTAGTTGTCCGGTGTGCACTGCACGGTCGGCGCGAGCTCGATGACGTCCAGGAAGCCGGGCTGGACGCGGGCGTTCACCAGAGCGTGCAGCACTCCGTCCACCCGCTTCACGAGGAAGGCGTTGATTCCCACCCCGACCGGTTCCACCACGGGCTGGGTCCAGCCGGAGACCTCACGGTGTTCCGTCCGGACGTCGATGCCGATGACCTTGAAGAAGAGTCCGGAGTCGTGGGCGACGGCTTCCGGGCCGCGGCTCCACCCGGTCACCTCCCGCAGGGGGACCCGCCGCGCGCTGACCTCGTGGCGCGTGCGCGTCTCGGTGATCCAGCTCAGCGTCTCACCGATGGTGTGCAGGCCGGCCAGGTCGGCGCTGCTGGACCGGATGACCGACCGCCGGAATTCCTGACCGCGGAAGGGGAGCCGGTCCGCGAGACCGATTCCCGAGAACGGCAGGCAGGACAGCACGGTCCGGGAATCCATATTGATCACCGCGTCGCCCGCCAGTAGTTGGTGAATCTGGCCGAGGGTCAGCCACCGGAATCCTTCGTGAAGCGCGACGTCCTGGTCGGTCTCCACAATTATGTTCCGATTGCGCTTCTGAAAGAACCAGGCGCCCTGTTCGGACTGGAGCACATCGGCGAGAACCGTCCTGCGGTTCTCCTCCTGGAAGTACTCGACATACGGAACGAAGCTCCCCCGGTGGACGCGCGTGTAGTTGCTCCGAGTGGCCTGCACCGTGGGGGAGAGTTCGACGCCGTCGATATTTCCGGGCTCATTCTTGGCCTGCATGAGGAAATGCAGCACACCATCGAATTCCTTTGCCAGGATTCCCAGGATTCCGATCTCCGGCTGATGGATGATGGGTTGGGTCCAGGAGGTGACCGCGCCCGCCGGCACCTCGGCGGCGAGCCCTTCGAGGCTGAAGAACCTTCCGCTGTCGTGCACGATGTTGCCGGTGCCCGGGTCGGTCCGCCAGCTGACCAGATCCGCCAGGGCGATCCTCTCCACGCGAGCCACGTCGACCCGCCGGCGCTCGTCGAACCATCGCCGGATCTCCGGAAGGCCGGAGATCCCCGTGACCGAGAGCGCGGATTCGGCGATTCGCTCGGCATTCCTCTGATCCACCGCCAACGTTGACACGATTCCGGACACCGAGCCTCCCTGTATCGCGCGACAATGGCGCCCACTATGCCGGTACGTTGTTTAGCGGTGCCGTCCGGGCCGGATACTCAGGGGCTGCATAGGGGGGTATTTGTGGGTTCCTGGAACCTGGGCAGGGGGTTGACGGTCGAGGAAGGTATTGCCTACCGTCGTGCCCGAATTCAATGAATCGAATAATTCCCCGGTGCGCGACCGGTCAGCCCGATGGAGGTCGTGGAGTGCAGCATTCTTCCTGGGGGAGCCCCCCGAATCCCCGTGCGAACCCGGTGCCGCTGAGAATCGGCGTGGTCGGCTGCGCGGGGATCGCCTGGAGGCGCATGCTTCCGGCGATCGACCGGAATCCGGACGTGGAACTGGTGGCCGTCGCCAGCAGGGACGAGGCCAAGGCCCGGCACTTCACCCGGCGCTTCGGCGGAGACCCGGTGGCCGGCTACGACCGGCTGCTGGCACGGGACGACATCGACGCGGTGTACGTACCGTTGCCCGCCCTCCTGCACGCCGAATGGATCGAGCGAGCCCTGCTGGCAGGCAAGCACGTGCTGTCGGAGAAGCCGCTCGCCGCCACAGCCGAGGACGCCGCGTCGCTCATCGCGCTCGCGGCGTCACGCGGACTGGCGCTGCTGGAGAGCTTCATGTTCCTGTGCCACACCCAGCACGCCCGGGTCCGCGAACTCGTGGCCGACGGTGTCATCGGAGAACTGCGCACCCTGACCGCGGACTTCGCGTTCCCCGCCAAGGGCGAGGACGACATCCGCTACCTGCCCGACGTGGGTGGCGGGGCGCTGACCGACATCGGCGTCTACCCCGTCCGCACAGCCCTGCTGTACCTGGGGGAGGAGGTCGACGTACTCGGGGCCGCCCTCCACGTGGACCACCGGCTCGGCGTCGACCTGGGCGGATCCGCACTCCTGGCGAGGCAGGACGGGGTGACGGCCCATCTGACCTGGGGCATGCAGCACGCCTACCGTTCGCACTACGCCCTCTGGGGCAGCTCGGGGCGGATCTCCGCCACCTGGGCCTACACACCGCCCCCCACACACGGTCCGGTGATCCGCATCGAGCGCCAGGACCACACCGAGGAGCTCACCCTGCCCGCCGAGGACCAGTTCGCGCATGTGATCGCCGCGTTCGTCGCCCGTGTGCGCGAAGGGGTGCCGTCCGGCCTGGAGGGCGAGTCCGTCCTGTCCCAGGCCCGGCTCGTCGACCGAGTACGGGAGCGGGCGCTCCTGAGTTCCCAGCCTGACCGCGAGCCGATGGGGTTGTCATGAGCGGCACCGAAGACATCGCAGACACCGAGCCCGCCGAGTCCACCGGGCCCATCGACGGTACCGGGTACGCCGAGGACACCGAGGGAACCGACATCAACGGGCGTACCGGGGGCACCGGACCCGCAGCCGACGCGCAGCACTCCGAGACGGCCGGGCACGGGCCCATACTCGAGCTGGTCCGGAAGCTGCACCGGGACCAGGAGGCCGGCCGGCGCTTCGTGCCCGGTGAGACACCGATCCTTCCGTCGGGCGCGGTGTTCGACGAGGACGACCGCGTCTCGTTGGTCGAGGCCGCGCTCCACATGCGGATCGCCGCAGGTCCGGCCGCCCAGCAGTTCGAGCGGAAGTTCGCGAACCTGCTCGGCCGCCGCAAGGCCCACCTGACCAACTCCGGCTCCTCCGCGAACCTGCTGGCCCTGACCGCCTTCACCCAACGGGAGCTGGGCAAGAGGCGGCTGCGCCCCGGCGACGAGGTGATCACGGTCGCGGCCGGATTCCCCACCACGGTCAATCCGATCGTGCAGAACGGCCTGGTACCGGTGATGATCGACGTCTCGCTGCAGACGTACAACACCACCGCGGAGCGGGTGGCCGAGGCCGTCGGACCGCGTACCAAGGGCATCATGATCGCTCACGCGCTGGGCAACCCCTTCCCCGTCGCCGAGGTCCGGGAGATCGCGGACGAGCACGGTCTGCACTTCATCGAGGACAACTGCGACGCCGTCGGCTCCTTCTACCGGGGCGAACCCACCGGCAGTTTCGGTGATGTCGCCACCGCGAGCTTCTACCCGGCCCACCACCTGACGATGGGTGAGGGCGGATGTGTGGTGACCGACCGGGTGGCCCTCGCCAAGATCATCGAGTCCCTGCGCGACTGGGGGCGCGACTGCTGGTGCCCGCCCGCCGCGAGCGACACCTGCCACAAGCGGTTCGGTCACCAACTGGGCAAGCTCCCCAAGGGGTACGACCACAAGTACACGTTCTCGCGCGTCGGTTACAACCTGAAGACCACCGATCTGCAGGCCGCCCTGGGGCTGACCCAGATGAGCAAGCTGCCGGAATTCGGCGCAGCCCGCCGGCGCAACTGGCAACGGCTGCGGGAGGGTCTGGACGGAGTCCGGGGACTCCGGCTGCCCGAGGCGACACCGGGCAGCGATCCCAGCTGGTTCGGCTTCGTCCTGACGGTCACCGATGACGCTCCCTTCGACCGCGGCGAGATCATTTCCTTCCTGGAATCCCGGAAGATCGGCACGCGCATGCTGTTCTCCGGGAATCTCGCGCGCCAGCCCGCCTACCAGGACGTCGAATTCCGGGTGGTCGGCGATCTGCGCAACAGCGACATCATCACCGAGCGGACCTTCTGGATCGGTGTGTATCCCGGGCTGACCGCAGAAATGATCGACTACGTCGCCACGTCGATCCGGGAGTTCACCGCGGGACGCCGCTGACACCGGCGAAACACTGCCGACACCTTTCGTCCCGAGGTCAGGGCGGGCATAGGGGTGGGTGCAGGGGGGTCGGTATCCCGATTTCCCGGCACAGTCCTATCGAAACGAGTTCCTGCGATTCACCAAGCGCGGCCTTCGGAGCTGCCGGGCGCGGAATTGCGAACGACAGTCCGCACATCTGGAGAGGCCGTGAGATTGCTACCCGACTCCCCGCCGAGCGCGGTGACAGGGCCGGATGCCGACCGGGCTCGTACCCCGGGGACCCCAGCCGCCAAACCTGCCGAGGCGCGGGGAGGTTCCGGCAGCGGTCCCTCGAAGCCGCGGCTACGGCTACGCCCCGGCACCCGGTGGCCGGCCGCCGTCCGGCCGGGACTGGCGCTGGCGGTGCTCTGGCTGCTGGCCGCGGTGACCGCCGCACTCGCTCCCGAGCTGTTCACCTCGCGGGACCCGCTCGCGGTGGACACCCCGGACCGCCTGCTCAGCCCCTCCGCGGAACACCTGCTGGGGACCGACCAGCTCGGCCGGGACCTGTTCGCGCGCCTGGTGCACGGTGCGGGTGTGTCCCTGCTGTCCGCCCTGATCGCCACCCTGATCGGACTGGCCGCCGGATCGGCGCTCGGTCTCCTGGCCGGGTTCCTCAGGGGCAGCACCGACATGGTGATCATGCGGATCGTGGACATGCTGCTGTCGATCCCCGGCCTGCTGCTGTCCCTCGTGCTGATCGTGGCCCTGGGCCCCGGCACCCGGAACGCGGCCATCGCGGTCGGCCTGACGAGCATCGCCACCTGCGCCCGCATCATGCGCGCCGAGGTCCTCAAGGTCCGCGAGAGCCTGTACGTGGAGGCGGCGCACTCCGGCGGAGCGCGGTGGCCGCGCGTCCTGGCACGCCACGTACTGCCGAACACCCTGGGGCCGGTCTGGGCCCTGGCCGCCCTGGAGTTCGGCACCGCGATCCTCGCGGTGTCCGCGCTCAGCTTCCTCGGCTACGGGGTCCAGCCCCCGACGCCGGAGTGGGGCGCGTTGGTCTCGGAGGGACGCGACTCACTGCGGGTCGCCTGGTGGCTGACCACCTTCCCCGGCCTCGCCGTCGCCGCGACCGTGGTGGCGTCCAACCGGGTGGCACGCGCCCTCGACAACGACCCGAGGGCGGCCTGATGAGCTCCGCAACGGTTTCCGGACCCGAGGCAACGCTTCCCGGCCCCGAGGTCACACCGCTCCTCGACGTCCGCGACCTCGTCGTGCGCTACCGGCTGCGCCACGGTGTCGTCGAAGCCGTACGGTCCGTCAGCTTCACCGTCGCCCCGGGCGAGACCGTCGCAGTCGTCGGTGAGTCCGGCTCGGGGAAGTCCACGACCGCGCACGCCGTTCTCGGCCTCCTGCCGCCCACCGCCGAAGTGGGCGGAGGCAGCATCGGCTTCGGCGGGCAGGATCTGGCCCGGCTGGGCGAACGTGGCCTGCGTGGCCTGCGCGGCCGGGAGATCGCGCTGATACCCCAGGACCCGGGCACGGCCCTGAACCCCGTACACCGCATCGGCCGGCAGGTGGCCGAGGCGCTGATCACCCACGGGATCACCGACCGGCGCGGCGCACCGGCCGCAGTGCTCGACCTGCTCGCCGACGCGGGCGTGCCCGATCCGCGGTGGCGTGCCGGACAGTTCCCGCACGAGCTCTCCGGAGGGCTGCGCCAGCGCGTACTCATCGCCATCGCCGTCGCCGCACAGCCGCGCCTGATCGTCGCCGACGAGCCGACCAGCGCGCTCGACGTCATCGTGCAGCGGCAGATCCTCGACCACATCCAGTCGCTGACCCGCGCCGCGGGCACCAGCGTCCTGCTCATCACGCACGACCTCGGCGTCGCCGCCGAGCGGAGCGACCGTGTCCTGGTGATGGCGCGGGGAGAAGTGGTCGAGGACGGCCCGCCGGACAGCATCGTGACCGCACCCACGCATCCCTACACCCAGGCACTCGTCGCGGCGGCCCCCGGGCGGGGCCCCCACCGCCCCACGTCGGGCGCGACGGTCCGGGAACCCCGCCCGTCACCGGAGCCCTCCGACGAGGTGTCCACGCCCACGGGCGCGGTGCAGATCAGCGCCGAAAACCTGGTGAAGGAATACCGGCTGCCGCGCGCCGCCGGCGACCGCACGGTCCTGCGCGCCGTCGACGACGTCAGCCTGACCGTCCCGCGCGGCGAGACGTTCGCGCTGGTCGGCGAGTCCGGATCGGGCAAGTCGACCGTGGCGCGCCTGCTGCTGCGGCTCGCCCACCCGACCTCGGGCCGGGTGTACGTCGACGGCGAGGACGTCACCGGCCACCGCGGGCGGGAACTGCGCGCGCTGCGCCGCAGGATGCAGATCGTCCACCAGAACCCGTACGCGGCCCTGAACCCCCGGATGACGGTGGGGCAGATCATCGCGGACCCCCTGGCCGCATACGGTCTGGGGACGCGCCGTCAGCGCCGGGAGCGGGCCGCCGAGCTCATCGACCTCGTCGCCCTGCCCGGGACGGCGCTGGAGCGCCGGCCCTCGGAACTCTCGGGCGGTCAGCGGCAACGCGTGGCGATCGCGCGGGCCCTCGCGCTCGACCCGGGCCTGGTGGTCTGCGACGAGCCGGTGTCCGCACTGGACGTCTCGGTCCAGGCCCAGATCCTCGACCTGCTCGCCGAGCTCCAGACCCGGCTCGGTCTCAGCTGCCTCTTCATCTCCCACGACCTGGCCGTGGTGCGGCAGATCGCCCACCGAGTCGGTGTCATGCGCGCCGGCCGCCTCGTCGAGGAGGGCCCGACCGAGCAGATCTTCGCTTGTCCGGCGCACCCCTACACCGAGGCCCTGCTGGCCGCCATCCCGGGCCGTGAGCAGCTCGGGCAGTCCGGACAACCGTCCGTCGCCCGCCCCTGAGTGCCGGACGACCGTCCCCCGCACGCCGCTGAGCGCCGGATCACCGGTGCTCCCCGGGCCGCTCCCCACGCCGGTCCCCCTGACGCGGAACCACCCCTCGCACCATCCGAGAAGCACCACAAGGAGACGACCCCGTCATGCAACCCCGAGCACGCAGACTCCGCTCAGCGCTGGTCCTGGCCACAAGCCTCGCCGTCCTCCTCACCGCCTGCGGCGGCTCGGACGACCCGTCGGGCGACGCCGGGAACAGCACACCCAAGAAGGGCGGGACCCTCACCCTCGCCCTCCAGCAGTCCCCGCAGAGCGCCAACCCCCGTGCGTTCACCGACACCGGAGCCGTCTACGTCAATCGGCAGCTCTTCGACTCGCTCGTGAGCCAGGACCCGGAGACCGGCAAGATCGTGCCGTGGCTCGCCAAGTCCTGGGACATCAGCAAGGACGCCACCGAGTTCACCTTCCACCTCCGTGACGGCGTCACCTTCTCCGACGGGACCCCGCTGACCGCCGAGGTGGTCAAGGCGAACTTCGACGACCTGGTCGCGAACAAGGCGAAGGTGAACCCCTCGATCGCCCCCGTGGTGAGCGCGTTCGCCGGTGCCGAGGCCGTCGACCCGGCGACCGTGAAGCTCACCTTCAGCAAGCCCAACGCACCCTTCCTCGTCGCCGCCTCCCAGACCGGGCTCTCCCTCGTCGCTCCGGCCACGCTCGAGCTCCCCTGGGACAAGCGCATCGACAAGGTGATCGGCTCCGGCCCCTTCGTCCTGGACACCTTCGCGCCCGGCAAGGTCACCCTCTCCAAGCGGAAGGGGTACGACTGGTCCCCCGGCAGCATCAAGCACACCGGGGACGCCTACCTCGACAAGGTGATCTTCACGGTGGTGCCGGAGGCGAGCGTCCGCACGGGCAGCCTCCAGTCCGGTCAGATCCAGGCGGTCAGCGACGTGCCCCCGGGCGACATCGCGTCCGTACGCGACAACGGGCTGAAGCTCGTCACCCGGCCCAACCCCGGGCTGGTCTGGGGACTGGTTCCCATCTCGGCCCGTAAGCCGCTCGACGACGTACGCGTCCGCAAGGCCATCGCCCTGTCGGTGGACCGGACCGAGGTGCGCGACGCCGTACTGAGCCCGGAATTCAAGCCCGCGACCAGCGTGCTCGCCTCCACCACCCCGGGCTACACGGACCTCGCCTCCGTGGTGAAGCACGACCCCGCCGAGGCGGGCACCCTGCTGGACGCCGCCGGCTGGACCCGCAGCGGTGACGGCGTGCGGGCGAAGGACGGCAAGAAGCTCAGCCTCGTCGTCGGCTGGTTCCCCGGTTACACCGCCAGTCAGAAGACCCTGGAGCTGATCAAGGCCCAGCTCGCCAAGACCGGCATCGAGCTCCAGCTGCTCCAGCAGACCGGCCTGCAGATCCTCGACGGCCTCAAGAAGGAGAAGTACGACTTCTTCTGGACCAACGGCACCCAGGCCGACGGTGACGTCCTGCGCACCTCCTTCTCCGGAGCGCCGCCGAACTACTACCGGATCAACGACACGACCCTGGAGCCGCTTCTCCAGGAGCAGGTCGCGACCGGTGACCCCGCGGCCCGCAACAAGATCCTCGCCCAGGCCCAGCGACGCATCGTCGAAGAGGTCGTCTACCTCCCGGTGTTCGAGCAGACGACCGTCGTCGCCACCGGCAAGGAGGTGAACGGACTCTCGCTGGGCGCGGGCGCCGGCCTGAACCCGCTGACGGCCGTCTGGCTCTCCTGACCGCCCGCCGTCCCGCTCCCGCCCCAGTGACGAACGACCGATGAAGGAGGCGATCACCGCCATGCCGGTGACGCTCGACGAACGAACCCGTGCGCTCTTCGACGGCCGGAACTTCCCGGTCATCTCCACGGTGAACCCCGACGGAAGCCCCCAGTCCTCGGTGGTGTGGGTGAAGCGGGACGGCGATGCCCTGCTGTTCGTGACCCCCGCGGAGCGCGGCAAGGCACGGAACCTGGCGCGCGATCCGAGGATCAGCGTCTCGGTGTTCGACACGGCGAACCCGTACAGCTCGGTGGAGGTGCGCGGGACCGCGCACCTCTCCGAGGACGGTGCACAGACACTGTCCGACGAACTGGCCCTGAAATACCTCGGCGAGACCCACGCCCCGCCGGACGCGCTGGTGCGGGTCGTCGTACGGGTCGTGCCCGAGAAGGTCATCGCTTTCCCCCGGTCCTGACGCCAAGGAGGACTCCCATGTCCACACGAGTACTGATCATCGACATCCCGTCCAACGGACACCTCTTCCCCAAGCTCGCCCTGGTCTCCGAACTCGTCGGCCGCGGCCACCAGGTCACCTACGTGACGATCGAGGAATTCGCCGAGAAGGTGCGCGGAGCCGGCGCCGACGTGCTGACCTACGCATCGGTGAAGCCGCTGGAGAGCCTGGCCAACGACAGCTCGATCACCCCGACCGAGGCGTTCTTCCGGGAGAACGTCGCCATCCTGCGGGCCGTCGAGGCGCACTACGGCGACGACCGTCCGGATCTCCTGGCCTACGACGAGGCCGCCTTCCAGGCCGGACGCGTACTGCGCCACGTCTGGGGCCTTCCCGCCGTGCACCTCGCACCGAGTGTCGTGTCCAACGCGCACTACTCCTACTTCGAGCGGATCTTCGCGCTCGCCCCGGAGTTCGCACTCACGGACCCCGTGGACGAGATCTCCGCATTCCTCGACGGCTACGGAATCGCCGACCGGGTCCAGGAGTTCCTGTGGACCGAGCGTGTCCCCGATGAACTCACCGTCGTGTTCGTACCGCGGCACTTCCAGCCCGCGTACGAGACCTTCGACGAACGCTTCGTGTTCATCGGGCCCAGCCTGGGGGACCGGGGCTTCCTCGACGACTGGCAGCCGCCGGCCGACGGTCTGCCGACCGTGCTCGTCTCGCTCGGCACCGTCAACAACCAGCACCTCGGCTTCTTCCGGACCGCCGTCGAGGCCTTCCGCGACCAGCCCCTGCACGCCGTGATCTCGGTGGGCAACGGCCTGGACCCGGCCGAACTGGAACCGCTGCCGCCCAACGTCGAGGTCCACCGCTGGATACGCCATGTGAAGGTCCTGGAACACGCCGCCGCCTTCGTGACGCACGGCGGCACCGGCAGCCTCTCCGAAGCACTCCACACCGGTACACCCGTCGTCGTGGTGCCGCAGGGCGTCGACGTCCTGCCCTACGCGGAACGCGTCACCGAGCTGGGCATCGGCACCGTGGTCCGGCCCGAGAACCTCCAGGCGGCGGCGCTGCGCGACGCCGTGCTCGCGGTGGCGGGCGACGAAGCGGTCGCCCGGCGGGTACGGGAGCTGCAGGAGCACACGCACGAGTCGGGCGGGCCCGCGCTCGCGGCCGACGAGATCGAGAACTACCTCAAGCGGGAACAGCGATGAAATTCCTACTCCTCCCTCATCTGCCACGGCAGGACAAGCCGGACGACCTCCAGCTCAAGGAGCTCGTCGACTACGCGGTACTCGCCGAGGAATGGGGCTTCGACGCCTACGGGATCGGTGAACGCCACGACCGCCCCGCAGTGTCCTCCTCCCCGCCGGTCCTCCTCAGCAACATCGCCGCGCGGACCTCGAAGATCCGGCTCTTCACCGCGGTGACGACGCTCGGCATGCTCGACCCGCTGAGGGCCTTCGAGGACTACTCCACGCTCGACAACCTCTCGGGCGGCCGGCTCGACCTCATCGTCGCCAAGGGCGCCTACCCCCGGTCCAGCAAGCTCTTCGGGGTCACCCCGGAGAACCAGTGGGACCTGCTCCAGGAGAACTACGCACTGTTCCGGCGGCTGTGGGCCGAGGACGACGTCACCTGGGAAGGCCGGCTCGGCCGCTCCCTGGAGAACGCCGAGCCGCTGCCGCGGCCCTACCAGAAGAACATCCGGATCTGGCACGGCAGCGGCAGCAGCACCGGCTCCGCCGACTTCGCCGCCCGGCACGGCGATCCGCTCTTCTCCTCCAACGGCAGCGGGCCCATCGACCGCTACGCCAAGCTGATCCACCACTACCGGGAGCGCTACGCGTCCTACGGGCACGACCCCCGCCGGGCCCTCGTCGGCGCGGGCACCGCCGGCTACTTCGGAGCACGCACCTCCCAGGAGGCCGTCGCCGCATACCGCCCGGTGTTCGAGGCACGGCTGGCCGTCAACCGCACGTTCGACGGCGGCTCGATCAAGTACGACACCGTCGAGGACTGGATCGAGCACAGCTCGGTCCTCGTCGGCAGCCCTCAGCAGATCATCGAGAAAGTCATCGGCCAGCACCAGGAGTTCGGCCACGAGCTGCTCCACCTGCACGTCGACGGCGAGATCCTCAGCCGTGACCAATACGACGCCACGCTGGAGCTCTTCTTCGACGAGATCGCCCCGGTGCTCCGCCGCGAGCTCCCGAGCCGGGCGCTGGACGGGAGCAGCTGAACCGATGGCGCGCTATCTGCTGTCACGGGCCGGCCAGGCCGTCTTCGTGATCTGGGCCGCCTTCACCATCTCCTTCGTGGTGCTGTTCGCCCTGCCGAGCGACCCGGTCGCGGTGATGGCCGGACCCAACTCCAGTCTCACCCCCGCCGAACTCGACGCGATGCGTGCCGACCTCGGTCTCGACCGGCCCATGGCCGAGCAGTACGTCAGCCGGATCGGCGCCCTCCTGCAGGGCGACCTCGGCCGGTCGATCCAGAGCCGGGAGGAGGTCTCCCACCTCATCGGGCAGGCCCTGCCCCAGACCGCGCAGATCACCGGCGCGGGCCTGGGGCTCGGCATCCTGCTCGGCACGGCACTCGCCGTGGGCGCGTCCCTGGTGCGGTGGCGCTGGCTTCAGCAGACGCTGATGAGCCTGCCGCCACTCGGCGTGTCGCTGCCCTCGTACTGGGTGGGGCTGCTGCTCCTGCAGCAGTTCTCGTTCCGGTGGCACGTCTTCCCGGCGATCGGGAACGAAGGTCCGGAGAGCATGGTCCTGCCCGCACTCACCCTCGCGCTGCCCGCCGGGGCGCTCATCGCCCAACTGCTGGGCAAGAGCCTGCAGTCGGAGCTGCTCGAGGAGTACGTGGAAACCGCCCGGGCGAAAGGTGTGAGACGGCCGGTCGTGCATGTACGGCACGCTCTGCGCAACGCCGTCCTGCCCGCGCTGACCATGGTCGGGCTGCTGGTGGGAGGGATGCTGTCCGGATCCGTGGTCGTGGAGACGGTGTTCTCGCGCGACGGCCTCGGCCGGCTCACCACGCAGGCGGTCAGCGGACAGGACCTCCCCGTAGTCCAGGGCCTGGTGCTGCTCGGCGCCACGGTGTTCGCCGTGGTCAACCTGCTGGTCGACCTCCTCTACCCCGTCATCGACCCGCGCATCGCACGCGAGGGACGACGCCGGCGCCCGACGGCCCCCGCGGCGGTCGGCGCCACCGTCTAAGGGCTGTCCCGTAGGCCGTTTCGTTTGGATCGGCGTGCGGACCGGAGGAGGATGCCCGCGATGTGGAATCCGGCCCCGCGACAAGGGATGAAGCGATGACATTGCATTCCGATGTGGCCGAATTGCTGGCGGAGGCCGGCATCCTCGACGTGGACGTCGACGAAGCCGTCGCGGACGAGCACGTCCGATCGACCGGGTACCAACGCGTCGTCCTGGTGACCGCTTCCTCGCGGAGCCGCGACCGAGACCGCGCGATCGTGGCCACGATCCTGCGCGACCCCAACGAGATCGCGTCCAAGACGGCGGTGGTCGCCCTCGTGGACAGGATCGCGACGAAGGTGACCGGTCCTGCCGAGTTCCGGCAGTGGTCGGCCGAACTACTGCCGGAGATCGACCAGCTCAAGACGGAGGGGTACCGCGAGTTCATCCGCCGCCGCATCCACGACTGGCTGTTCCATCTGTCCATCGCGGACGGTCACGCGCCGACACCGGTCGAGTTGGCGAAGGTCACGGACTGGATGCAGCGCCTCCTCGCCGAGGGGTCGACATCGCCGGCGGTACTCGCCCTGCTCGCCGAGTCGGGCAGCAGAGAGAAGATTCGGAACATCGCGAAGAACCGAGCCGGAAGCCACAAGCTGAGAACGCAATGAGTCGGTACTGGCAATGGGCAGGCGCGCCGACTGCCTCACCCGCGAGAGCGGCGTCATGTCCGACGATCACGGGGGCGAACACGTACAGGACGAAGGCGACGTAGGCCCGGCCGGGCCAGGTTCTGACGAGGCTTCTCGCCGCGGGGCCTCAGGCAACGGCAGCACGCGCAGGCCCCTGCC
>NZ_JBHWZS010000121.1:0-23519 GCF_042728155.1 Streptomyces sp. NPDC060209 | reverse complement strand
GGCGTACTCGTTGAACGCGTACGCCAGGTCCTTGTTCTTGCCCGCCTCCATCACCGCGAGGGAGCTGCCGCCGTTCTCGGAGCTGACCTCACCGCCCTTCTCCCACTGCGGGAGCGCCGCGGCGCGCCAGTCGCCCGACGCCGACTCGACGCCCGAGACGAAGTTGGCGGGCATCCAGGCGCCGATGGCGAGGGTGGCGATGGTGCCGTCGGCCAGGCCCTTGTACCACTCGTCGCTCCAGGAGCTGATGGGCGCCAGGAGCTTCTCGTCGATGAGCTTCTGCCAGACCTCGGTGAAGGCGACGACGCCCTTGTCGGCGGTGAGGTCGACCGTCACGTCGGTGTCGCGGGTCTTGAAGGGGGTACCGCCGGCCTGCCAGATCATGCTGGTCGTGAACCCGGCGTCACCGGTGTCGTTGGTTATGTATGCCTTGGGGTCCGCGGCGTGCAGCGCGCGGGCCGCCTCGAGGTACTCGTCCCACGTGGTGGGCGTGGCGATCTGGTGCTTGTCCAGCACCTTCTTGTTGTAGAAAAGCGCCATCGGGCCGGAGTCCATGGGCAGGGCGTACACGGAGTCGTCGACGGCGACCGAATTCCACGGTCCCGGCGAGTAGTCGTCCTTGAACTGGTCGGCGCCGTACCGGCTGAGGTCCTCGAGGGACTTGCCGAGGGCGAACTGTCCGAGGGCGTAGTACTCGACCTGCGCGACGTCCGGCACACCGGATCCGGCCTGTACGGCGTTCTGCAGGGCGGTGTACTGGTCGTTGCCGGTACCGGCGTTGACCAGCTTCACCTTGACCTTGGGGTACTCCTTCTGGAAGTCGCTGACCACCTGCTTCAGCGTCGGTTCCCACGCCCACACCGTGATGGAACCGCCCTCCTTGAGGGCCGCCCGGAGATCGCTTCCCGATACGGCCTTGTCCGAGCCGGTGTCGTCGGAGGACCCGCACGCGGTGAGGCTCAGCGCGGCCGCGCACAGCAGGCCGACGCCACGCATCGCGCGTCTGGTCATGGTTCTCATAATTGCTTCACTCCGTTGTGGTGAGGGTGGTGCACGAACCGTGGAACGTCCGCACGGGGGTGCGGGGCTGGAGAGGGGTGGAACGCCGCGCCGGTCGAGGGCCGGGGAGATCCGGTCCCGGGGCGCGGAGATTCGGTGGCCGACGGGGCCGGGGAGCGGGTCACCCCTTGACGCTGCCCGCCGCCAGTCCGGACTGCCAGTAGCGCTGGAGCAGCAGGAAGGCGATGATCAGCGGCACGATGGTCAGCAGCGAGCCCGTGATGACCAGGTTGAAGACCGGCTGGCCGCCCGCGGTGGACGCCTGCTCGTTCCAGGCGTTCAGGCCCAGGGTCAGCGGGTACCAGTCCGGATTCTTGATCATGATCAGGGGCAGGAAGTAGTTGTTCCAGGTCTGCACCATGGTGAACAGCAGAACCGTCACGATGCCCGGGGCCAGCAACGGGAGCGCGACACGGAAGAACGTCCGCAGCTCGCCGGAGCCGTCCATCCTGGCTGCTTCCAGGAGCTCGGTGGGGACGGCCTCGGCGGCGAACACCCACATGAGGTAGAGCCCGAACGGTGAGATCAGGGACGGGATGATGACGGCCCATGGCGTGTTGGTGAGACCCATCTTGCTGAACATGAGGAAGGTGGGGACCGCCAGCGCGGTCGCGGGCACGGCCACCGCGCCGATGACGGTGGCGAAGACGGCGCGCTTGCCCGCGAAGTCGAACTTGGCCAGGCCGTAGCCGCCGAGGACCGCGAGGAAAGTGGCTCCGCCTGCGCCCACGACCACGTACAGCAGGGTGTTGAGGAACCAGCGGACGAAGATGCCGTCGTCGTAGGTGAGCGTCTGCGAGATGTTGTCCCAGAGGGCGAAGTCACCGCTGAACCAGAGGCCGAAGGAGCCGAGGAGGCCCTTCTGCGTCTTGGTGGCGTTGATGACGAGCCAGGCCAGCGGCATGAGCGCGTAGAGCGCGGTCAGGCCCATGAGTACCGTGAGCACCACGCTGCGGCGCGGCCGGCCCGCCGTATGGCGCCTGCGCGGGGCGCGGCGGGGCGCCGGGGCGCGGTGAGTGGTTCGCCGGGACGTCTGCTCGGCGGTGAAGGAAGGGGCGCTCATCGCTCACGCCTCCTTTCGCATGCCGCGCAGCTGGACCGCGTAGGCGATGATCATCGTGACGACACCCATGACGAGGGAGACCGTGGCGGCGTAGTTCTGCTGCCGGCCGGAGAAGGACAGCGTGAAGGTGTAGAGGTTTGGCGTGAAGTAGGTCGTGATCGCGTTGGGCGCCAGGCTCTGCAGGATGCTGGGCTCGTTGAACAGCTGGAAGCTGCCGATCACCGAGAAGATCGTCGCGATCACCAGCGCGCCCCGGATCGCGGGGATCTTGACCGCGGTGATGATCCGCCACTGTCCCGCTCCGTCGATCTCGGCGGCCTCGTAGAGGGACTTCGGGACGACACGCAGCGCCGAGTAGAAGATCAGCATGTTGTAGCCGATGAACTCCCAGGTGACGATGTTGCCGATGCTCGCCAGCACCAGGGAGGGTGAGAGCGGGTCGGGCAGCGACACGCCGAAGGCGTCGTTGATGTTCCCCACCAGCCCGAAGCGGGTGCCGTAGATGAAGCCCCACATCAGTGTGGCGACGACGGCGGGTACGGCGTACGGCAGGAAGACGGCGATCCGGAAGAAGCTCTTCCCGTAGAGCCTGCCGCTGTCGAGGGCCAGGGCCACGAGCAGGGCGAGCCCGAGCATGACGGGCACCTGCACCACGAGGAAGAGAGCCACCCGGCCCACGGCTGCCCAGAACTGTTCGTCCTCGAAAGCCCGTTGGAAGTTGTCCAGGCCGACGAACGACGTGCCGCCCACCAACTGATCCCGGAAGAAGCTCAGATACAGCGAGTAGACGATCGGGGCGAGGAACACCAGGGCGAACACGGCCATGAACGGCCCGACGAAGATCCAGCCGACCCGCCCGCGCCGGCTGCGGGAGCCTCTCGCCGGTGGGCGGCGTCCGGTCGTGATCGGCGTAACGGCCGTCATGGGTACTCCTGTTGGTCCGGCGTTGAGCATGGCCCCGGCCGGATGGAGACACCGGACATCGTGGAGGCGCTGTGCTTGAGAAGACCGATGTTTACGTAAACATTCATCGGTGAGAGGATGTTCACACGCTCTCTCCCCTACGGTCAAGGCCGGATTCCCATTCACCCGGACGGGTTTCGGAGATCTCTCCACCACGGATTCGCCTGTCTGGTAGGGCGCGTCACGACGGACACCCCCTATGGCACCGCGTGTCGGCGCCGGCCATCCGAAAGTGGTAGAAATGCCGGTGGCCCGAGCCCTCCGTCCCACGCGATACGAGCCGGACGCGAAGCGGCGACAGGGAGCGTCCCCCTACCGGGTCGTCCTCAGGGCGCACGCGGTGAGAAGACGGCCCGCTGCCGGAAGCGCACCCCCCACACGGTGAAAGGCTCACACAACGACGACGGAGGCAGACGAGTGCAGGGACAGGAACGAGCCATGGACAGGGGCCCTCGCAAGGAAGCCTCCATGGCCGACGTCGCGCGCCTGGCCGGAGTCTCCTCCCAGACGGTCTCCCGTGTGTCCAACGGGCATTCCGTGGTGTCCGAAGACACCCGCGAGCGTGTTCTCACCGCCATGAAGGCGCTGAACTACCGGCCCAACAGCGCCGCCCGCGCCCTCAAGAGCGGGAAGTTCCGCACGCTGGGCGTCATCCTGTTCACCCTGGCCACGACGGGCAACGTCCGCACACTGGAGGCCATTTCCGCCTCCGCGGCGGACGAGGGCTACGCCATCACCCTGCTGCCCGTCGCGACGCCCACCAGCACGGGCGTCAGAGGGGCCGTCACCGTGCTAGGCGAACAGGTCGTGGACGGCATCATCGTGATCATGGAAGTCCGCCTTCTGGACGCTGCCATATCGCTGCCGCCGCACACCCACGTCGTGGTGGCCGACTCCGACGCGGGCGACCGCTACAGCGTCGTGGACACCGACCAGTCCGGGGGCGCCAGGGCAGCCGTGCAGCATCTGCTCGACCTCGGGCACCGCAGCGTGGTGCATGTCGCCGGCCCCTCGGAGTCGTTCGCCGCGCAGCGCCGCACCCAGGCATGGCAGCAGACCCTGGAGGAGGCGGGGCGCCCGGTTCCGCCGCCGGTGGGCGGCGACTGGTCGGCGGCCTCGGGGTACGCGGCAGGTCTCGCCCTGGCGGCGGACCCCTCCTGCACCGCGATCTTCGCGGCCAACGACCAGATGGCTCTGGGCGTCCTCCGGGCCCTCCACGAGCAGGGCAGGCGCGTGCCCGAGGACGTCAGCGTCGTGGGGTTCGACGACATCGCCGACTCAGCCTCGTTCCTTCCGCCGCTGACCACGGTCCACCAGGACTTCGCCGAGATCGGACGGCTCTGCGTGGACGGTGTGCTGCGGCAGATCCGCAGCGAGGCGACGGAACGCGGTACCACCCTGGTCCCGACCCGCCTGGTCGTCCGGGCCAGTACGGCCCCGCCACCCCACGGGTGAACGTGTACTCCCGCTCGCCCGGCGCTCCCTTCAGGCCAGGAACTGTCCTGTTCGCCCCGTAGCGTGCACGGCAGGACCACGTCGCAGAGGAGGACGGACACCGTGACCACCGAGGACCGGAAGACGAGCGCCACCCGCGGGGCGGTCACCGAGCCGCTGCTCCTCGAGCGGGCCGGCCTGCTGGAGGCCTGGCTGGAGGAGCACCACGGGGATTCGGCCGCTCTCTGGCTGAAGATCGCGAAGAAGGGTTCGGGCGTCGAGTCCGTCACGGCGTCCGAGGTCATCGACACCGCGCTCTGCTACGGATGGATCGACGGGCAGCGCAAGTCCCTCGACGCGAGGTACTACCTCCAGCGGATCTCGCCCCGCCGACCGGGAAGCGCCTGGTCCCTCGTCAACGTACGGAAGGTGGAGGCGCTGACGGCCGCGGGCCGCATGCGGGAGCCCGGACTCGCCGAGGTGCGGGCCGCGCGGGAGGACGGGCGGTGGGAGTCGGCCTATCCCTCGCAGAAGGAGGCCACCGTGCCCGCCGACCTCGCCGCCGCACTGGCCACCGAACCACGGGCGGCGGAACGCTTCGACCGGCTCGGCAGGACGGACCGCTACCTCGTGATCCTGGAGCTCCTCAAGGCCCGGACCCCTGAGCTCCGGGCCTCACGCCTGGAGCGCATGGTGGCGAAGCTGGCGTCGGGCGAGAAGACCCCCTGACCCGCTGCCGCCTCTCAGGCGGCGGGGAGCCCGAGGAGTTCCGGTTTCGAGGCCAGCGAGGCGAACCGCCCGGCGGGATCCCCGATCAGCCGACGGGCCTTCAGGTCGAGGATGCCTCCCACCCCTCCGATCTCCGCGGCCACCGTGCCGTCCTCCTTGACGATCCGCTGCCGCATCTCGAAGGTCTTCCCCGTGCCGTAGAGGAGCTCGCAGCTGACACGCACCCTGTCCCCGCCCCGCAGTTCCCGCAGATACTTCACCGTCACTTCCAGCTGGACCGGCCCGATCCCATGGGCCAGCAGCTTCTCCTGGGCCAGTCCGGCCTCCCGCAGGAGCTCCCACCGCGCGTGTTCGGCGTACTGGAGGTAGACCGCCTGGTTGAGGTGGCCCTGGGTGTCGAGCTCATAGCCGCGCACCGTGACTTCGACGGAGTAGGTCATGCACAGCGGAACGCCCACATCCCGCCCCCCATTCCTCACCGTCACGGTGTGCGCACCCTCTTTACGGACCTGTCATGCACCGGTAACTTCCTCGGTGCAAGAGATTGCAGAAAGGTTCTGACAGGAATTGCTGCCAGGACGCACTGCTCGCCCGAACCCCGAGGCGCGTCCGGGTTCTCCGGCGGGATCCTCGCAGCCGCTCGCTGAGCGGCTGTGCTGTTGGCAGCCGCGGTCCACCCGCCCGCGGCCCTCCCCTGGAGACACACCGATGAGACGCACCCCTGTCCGGCTGCTCGAGCGCCCCGCCGCGGCGGCCGTCGCGGCGACGGTGATGCTGGGGCTCCTGACCCCGGCACCCGGGCCTTCCGCCCCGGAGTCGGCCGTGCCCGTGGCCGCCTCGGAATCCACCGCCACCGTCTTCTACTACACGAAGACCAAGAACTGGTCCGCATACAAGCTGCATTACGCGCCCGACGGCGGATCCTGGACCACCGTGCCCGGTGTGGCCATGGAAGCCGCGTGCACGGACTGGGTGAAGCAGACCGTCTCGTTGGGCAGCGCGTCCGGCCTGGCCGCGACGTTCAACAACGGTTCCGGTGTCTGGGACAACAACGCCGGGAAGAACTACGCCCTGGGCACCGGAGCAATCACCGTCAAGGACGGTGTGGTGGCCCACAGCGACCCCTGCGCCGGGACCGGCACGGAACCCGGGGAAGCCCACACGGCCTCGGTCTACTACTCGACCGCCACGGTCGGCTGGACGACCACCAATCTCCACTACCGGCCCTCGGGCGGATCCTGGACCACCGTGCCGGGCGTGGGCATGGAACCCGCCTGCACCGGCTGGGTGAAGAAGTCGGTGGACCTCGGCACCGCCACCTCCATGCTGGCCACCTTCAACAACGGAAACGGCGTCTGGGACAACAACAACGGCGCCGACTACACCGTTCCGGCCGGTCTCACCACGGTGAAGGACAAGAAGGTCACCGCCGGAGCCGGGGACCCCTGTGCCGCCGAGACGCCGGACACCCAGGCCCCCACGGTCCCGACGAAGGTGTCCGCCGGCGCGGACGGGGTGTCCGTCGTGCTGACCTGGGACCCGTCCACGGACGACCGCGGCGTGACGAAGTATCAGGTGACGCGGACGGGCGGCACCAAGGGCACGCTGGTCAGCGACGTCGGCTCCACGGTGTTCTCGGACACCGGCCTGGAGGCGAAGACGGCCTACAGCTACACCGTCAGGGCCGTCGACGCCGCGGGGAACGTCTCGGCGGCGTCAGCCGCGGCCACCGCGACCACCGGGGAGAAGCCGACGGCTCCGGCCTCCGGCAAGCCCCTCGGCACCGACCCGCGGAAGGACCCGATCTACTTCGTGCTCACCGCGCGCTTCAACGACGGTGACGCCGCGAACAACCGGGGCGGCAGCCAGCACGTGAAGTCGGGCAACGCGGCCAACGACGACCCGATGTTCCGGGGCGACTTCAAGGGCCTCGTCGACAAGCTCGACTACATCAAGGGACTCGGCATGTCGGCCGTCTGGATCACCCCCGTGGTCCTGAACCGGTCCGACTACGACTACCACGGTTACCACGGCTACGACTTCTACGAGGTCGACTCCCGGCTGGAGTCCGCCGGGGCCTCGTACCAGGACCTCATCGACGCCGCCCACGCCAAGGGCATGAAGATCTACCAGGACGTCGTCTACAACCACTCCTCGCGCTGGGGCGCCAAGGGCCTGTTCACCCCGACGACGTACGGGGTCCGCGACACCCAGTGGAGCTGGTACTACGACGAGAAGAACGACGGCTTCGAGTACGACGGCCTGACGGTCGAGACGAAGTCGGGGAAGTCGTACTACAACGGCGACCTGTGGTCCACGGCCGAGCCCTCGGGCAACACCTGCGTCAACTGGGGCACCCCCACCCAGTACACCTCGCCGGAGGGCTACAGGATCTACAACTGCCAGTGGCCGAACCCCACATCGGGCATGTTCCCCAAGGCGTACTACCACAACTGCTGGATCGGCAACTGGGAGGGCGAGGACTCCCGTTCCTGCTGGCTGCACGACGACCTCGCCGACTTCAACACCGAGAGCGCGCCCGTGCAGAACTACCTGATCGGCGCCTACAACAAGTACATCGACATGGGCGTCGACGGCTTCCGTGTCGACACCGCCGTGCACATCCCCCGCACCACCTGGAACCGGCGCTTCCTGCCGGCCATCCAGGAGCGCGTCACCCAGCAGTTCGGCACCGAGGCCGCGAAGAACTTCTTCGTGTTCGGTGAGGTCGCCGCCTTCGTCAACGACAAGTGGAACCGCGGCTCGGTCAACCACTCCGCCCAGTTCTACACCTGGAAGGAGCGCAAGGAGTACAGCGCGGACGACGGGAAGGCCGCCCTCGAGATGTACGACTACGAGCAGCAGCAGGGCACCGGCTCCCAGCCCACCTCCACCAACGCCTTCCTGGACGGCAACGCCTACCACGCCCCGGACCACAGCGAGTTCTCCGGGATGAACGTCATCGACATGCGCATGCACATGAACTTCGGTGACGCGAACAACGCCTACAACAACGGCAAGGACTCCGACGACAGCTACAACGACGCCACCTACAACGTCGTGTACGTCGACAGCCACGACTACGGTCCCAACAAGAGCAGCGAGCGGTACGCCGGCGGCACCGACGCCTGGGCCGAGAACATGTCGCTGATGTGGACCTTCCGGGGCATCCCCACGTTGTACTACGGCTCCGAGATCGAGTTCCAGGCCGGCAAGAAGATCGACTGCGGCCCCACCTGCCCGCTGGCGACGACCGGGCGGGCGTACTACGGCGCGCACCTCGCGGGAGACGTCAAGGCGTCGGACTTCGGCACCGTCGACTCGGCGACCGGCGCGGTCGCCGACACCCTGGCGAAGCCGCTGGTCAAGCACGTGCAGCGGCTCAACCAGATCCGCCGTGCCGTGCCCGCCCTCCAGATGGGGCAGTACTCCACGGAGGGCATCACCGGCTCGATGGCGTACAAGCGGCGCTACACCGACACGGCGAGCGGCACGGACAGCTTCGCGCTGGTGACGGTCTCGGGCAGCGCCACCTACACGGGGATCCCCAACGGCACCTACAAGGACGCCGTGACCGGTGACACCAAGGTGGTGACGGGCGGCACGCTCTCCGTCCCGGCTCCGGGCAAGGGCAATCTGCGGGTGTACGTGCTCGACCTCGGCGGCAGGAACGCGGCCCCGGGGAAGATCGGGACGGCGGGTGCCTACCTGAAGTGAGCCTTGGTGTGACGGGCGCGCGGGCGCGTCCGTCACACCCGTCCGCTCTCACCGTCCGCCGTCCACCCGTCGCAGGGTGCGCAGCAGGTAGTCCTTGCGGTTCAGCGGATCACGGTCGGTCCTCGGCCTGTGCGGAACAGGTCCGTCGACCGGCCTGTAGTCCTCGAACGCGGACTCCAGCATCCCCTCACCGCGTGTCATCCCCGGCAGCAGCTGCTGCAGCTCATGGACGCGGGCGGCCGGGATCACGCCCTCCACCGTGCAGACACCGGCGTGTGTCACCGGTGGCCCCGGCACGGCGCGCAGCCGAGCGAGGACCGGCACGAGCGGGCCCAGCGCGTCGGCCGGGAGCTCGGCACGGAAGCGGTGCATGGGCTCGTACACCGCGGTCCCGGCCCGCTTCAGCGCTTCCATCAGCACCAGCGGCGTCAGATTGCGGAAGTCGCCCGCCGTACTCGACATGCTCTTGTCGAACACGGCGTGCGAATGGCTCTGCCGGGGCCAGTAGCCGGAATGGGTCATGGTGACCGTGCAATCGGTGACCCGCCATCCGTGAATTCCCTGGCCGAGCGTTTCCTGCACGGTCTCCTCCACCGCCCGCATCAAGGCGTACGGCATGGAGCCGAGCTCCACCTCCCGGCGGAATTCCACCCCGCTGCCGAAAGCGGCGGGCTCCACCCGGAGTCCGACCGTGGCGAGAAAGGGATTCGGCTCCTTGTCGATGAACTCGACTGCCGCACCTGTTCCCGCCGGCCGTTCCAGACAGATGGTCGTCGTCTCCCGGAAGCCGACCTCGATGCCGTACTCGTCCGCCAGAGTCGCCTGGATGACCTCCTTCTGCACCTCGCCGTAGAGCGACAGGGACACCTCCTGACGGAGGTCGTCGCGGCGTACGCCGATCAGCGGGTCCTGCTCCGCCAGGTGTCCGAGCGCGATGTGCAGCGCCCCCCTGTCCTCATGGCGGCACGGGGTGACGACGGTCTCCAGGGTCGGCGGGGCGAAGTGGGCGCGCGCCGGCTCCGTGGCCGGTTCGCCGATCATGTCCCCGATCCGGACGGTGTGGAGACCGCGCAGCCTGCCGATCCGTCCGGCGGAGAGCGAGGGCCCACGGACATCCGTACCGTTGTCGAAGACGGTGATGGCCGAGATCTTGCCCTCGCGGCCCTCCTCCTCGCCGTCGCCCCGCAGCCGGACGCGCTCACGGGTGCGTACCGTTCCGGCGAACATGCGGGCGTAAGCGATCTTCTCCCCCGCCGGGCCGCGCTCGACCTTGAAGACGGTTCCAGAGGCCGGCCCTTCGGTGTCCTGGCCCGTGGCGGGCAGGAACTCGGCGATGCCGGCGGTCAGTTCGGCCACGCCGGCGCCGGTGGCCGCGGACCCGAAGTACACGGGGTGCACCAGGGCCTGCCGGGTCTGCGCCGCCAGCCGGTCACGCAGCCGGTCGTACGTGACGCCTGCCGAACCTTCGACGTATGCCTTCAGGAGGTCGTCGTCGTGCGTGGTGAGCAGGTCGGTCAGCGCGGTGGCGAAACCCCGGTCCGCGGCGGTGAACGGCCTCGTGCGGGCACTCCTGGTCCCCAGGCCGACGGCCGCGCCCATGGCGACGACCGCGGGTGACAGCCGACGCTCGATGTCGGCCAGGACGCCTTCGTACCGGGCGCCGGCACGGTCGGTCTTGTTCACGAACACCAGTGTGGGAATCCGCAGGCGGCGCAACGCCCGCATCAGGATGCGGGTCTGGGCCTGGACGCCCTCCACGGCGGACACGACGAGAACCGCACCGTCGAGCACGCCGAGGACCCGTTCCACCTCGGCGATGAAGTCGGGGTGGCCGGGGGTGTCGATCAGGTTGACCGTGACGCCGTCGACGGCGAAGGACACCACGGCGGACTTGATGGTGATCCCTCGCTGCCGCTCCAGGGCGAGGGTGTCGGTCTGAGTGCTGCCTTCGTCGACGCTGCCGACCGCGTCGATGACTCCGGCGGTGTGGAGCAGCCGCTCGGTCAGGCTCGTCTTACCGGCGTCGACATGCGCCAGAATTCCCAGGTTCAATGTGTGCACTGAGCTTCAGGTCCTCGAGATAGGTGTGAATTCCTGTCTGGGTGGACACAGAAGCTCGGCGCATGAACATCTCCCTGGTTGACCAGCTGGTGCCGGAATTACAGCAGGCCGCCGCTCCAGGGAGCAATCGATTAATTCCCCAGGTGCGGGAAGCGCAGTTCGGTACGGCTGCGCGCGGTGTCGCCGGGGCGCAGCACGGTGCTGGGCAGGTCCGGCCGGTTGGGTGAGTCGGGCAGGTGCTGGGTCTCCAGGCAGACCGCGCCGTGCCGTTCGAGGCGGCGGCCGGTCGCGTCGGTGAAGGAGCCGTCGAGCTGGTTGGCGGTGTAGACCTGGATGCCGGGCTCCGTCGTCCACACCTCCAGGACCCGGGCCGCGTCCGGGGCGGTCAGACGTGCGGCGCGGCGCAGGCCGCCGCCGGAGTCCCGCAGGACCCAGGAGTGGTCGAAGCCGCCGGCGGCGCGCAGCTGTTCGTCCTCGGCGCCCAGGCGTTCCCCTAGGACGCGGGGTGCGGTGAGGTCGAACGGGGTTCCGCCGACCTCGGCCGGTGGCCCCAGGGGGATGCCGTCGTCGTCCACCGGCAGATAAGAGTCCGCGTCGACCTCCAGGCGGTGGCCGAGGACGTCCTCGTGTCCGGCCAGGTCGAAGTAGGCGTGGTTGGTGAGGTTGACGACCGTGGGTCGGTCGGTGACCGACGCGTAGTCGATGGCCAGGGTGCCCGCCGTGTCGAGGGTGTACGTGACGGTGGCGTCCAGCGCCCCGGGGAAGCCCATGTCTCCGTCGGGACTGTGCAGGGTGAGCCGTACGGACACGCTGTCGTCGGTCCGTTCCGATGCCGCTTCCCACACCTTGGTGTGAAAGCCGTCCGGCCCTCCGTGCAGGGCGTGGCCCCGGTCGTTGGCGGGGATGTGGTGCTCGGTGCCGTCCAGGACGAAGCGGCCGTGGGCGATGCGGTTGGCGTAACGGCCGACGACGGCACCGAAGTAGGGGTGCTTGGCCGTGTAGTCGTCGAGGGTCGTGAGCGACCGGACGACGGAGGCGGTGGCGCCCGTGGTGTCCGGCACGGAGAGGCGGTGCAGGGACGCGCCGTAGGTGAGAATCTCGGCACGGACACCCGTACCGCTGTCGAGGGTCCACAGGTCGGTCCGGGTCCCCTGGGCGGAGCCGAACGGGGTGCGGTGCACGGTGGGGCGCGGCATCAGAGATCCTCGGTGTGGCCGGAGTCGGGCCCGGGTGTGGTGGATTCGCGAACGACGAGGCGGTAGCCGGGGCGTGGCCTGCGCGGTTCGGCGACGGGTTCGCCCGAGAGCTGTCCGACGAGGCTGTCGACGGCGAGGCGGGCGATGGCTTCCTTGTCGGGGGCGATGGTCGTGAGCGTGGTGGTGGTGTAGCGGCTCTCCTCGATGTCGTCGAAGCCGACGACGGCGATGTCGTCCGGGATCCGTAGGCCGCGTTCGGTGATGGTCCGCATCGCGCCGATGGCGATGAGGTCGTTGTACGCGAACACGGCGTCGGGCCGGTCCTCCCGGTCCAGGAGCTGCGCCATGCCGGTGGCGCCGTCCTCGCGGCCGTAGCCCTCGGTCACCACGACAAGGGATTCGTCGGGTGTGATGCCGGCGGCCGCGAGTTCCTCGCGCCAGCCCCTCAGCCGCAGGTGCGCGGGCTGGCGTTCCTGGCCGGTGCGCGAGCCGAGGAAGGCGATCCGCCGGTTGCCCTGGGCGACGAGGTGGCGCACGGCCGCGCGGGCCGCCGCCACGTTGTCGATGGCGATGTGGTCGTACGGCGCCTCGTACTCGCGCTCGCCGAGCAGGACCAGCGGCGCCGTCTCGGTGCGCGCCATGAGGTCCTCGGTCTCCAGGTGGATGGGGCTGAGGATGAGGCCGTCGATCACATGGGACCGGAATCCCTGGCTGACCAGGAGCTCCTTCTCCCTGAGGCCGGCGGTGTGGTCGACCAGGACCGTGTATTCGTGCCGGGCGGCGGCGTCGATGACCGCTCCGGCGAGTTCCGCGAAGTACGGGTTGCCGAATTCGGGGACGGCGAGGGCGATGATGCCGGTGCGGCCCTTGCGCAGATGGCGAGCGGTGAGGTTCGGCCGGTAGCCGAGCTCGTCGATCGCCTGTTGCACCTTGGCGCGCATGGCGGGTGTGACGTGCTGATAGTTGTTCACCACGTTCGACACGGTCTTGATGGACACGCCTGCCCGTTGCGCAACGTCCTTGAGGCTGACGCCCACGGCACTCCTTGGTTCGGCTCGGCTCGACTTGGCTCTGTGCCCGGCCCTGACGGGCCGGCTCGTCGTCAGGTGCTTCTGCGATTGCGCGCGAGATAGCGCTGCGCCACCACGACAACGATAAGGAAACCGCCGCTGACCACCGACTGGTACGAGGAGTTGAGCGAGCCGATCTGGTTGATCAGGTTCTGGATGACGGCCAGCAGCAGGACGCCCCAGAGGGTTCCGCTGATGGATCCGGCACCTCCGACGAGGAGTGTGCCGCCGATGACGACAGCGGAGATCGCGTCGAGTTCCATGCCCACGCCGACGATGGTGACGCCGGAGGACAGCCTGGCCGCGTTGAGGGCGCCGGCGAGGCCGGCGAGCAGGCCGCTGAGCGTGTAGACGAGGATCTTCGTACGCGCGACGGGGAGGCCCATCAGGGTGGCCGCGTCGCTGCTGCCGCCCACGGCGAAGAGGGTCTGCCCGAACGAGGTGCGCTGCAGGACGAGTCCGCCGGCCCCGAAGAGCACCACGGCGATGATGATGGGGTAGCCGAAGCCCCAGACGCTGCCCTGGCCGAGCTCGCCGAAGGCGGAGTCCTTGGGCACCAGATAGGTGGTGGCGCCCTCGTCCGTGAGGGCGAGCAGCAGACCGCGGGCGCCCAGCAGTGTGGCGAGGGTGACGATGAAGGGCGCCATGTTCCCCCGGGCGATCAGGAACCCGTTGAGCAGGCCGATCCCTCCGCACACCACGAGTGGGAGCAGCAGTGCGGCGAGGAATCCGTACTGCGAGGCCCAGGCCGCGAGGACTCCTCCGAGAGCGAAGACCGATCCTACGGAGAGGTCGATGCCGCCGGTGATGATGACCATCGTCATGCCGAGTGCGACCACGGCGAGGAAGGACGCCTGGATGGTCACACCGCGGGCGTTGTCGAGAGAGGCGAAGGTCGGGTAGATGAAGGAGGCGGCGATCACGACGGTCAGCAGGACCGCGAGGACGCCCTGGCGTTGCAGGAGTTCGGCGGCGCGTTGCAGGCCGGTCTGCTCGGGCCCGGCGGCGGGGCGGGCCGCGGGGGTCTTCGTCGGCACCGGGGCCGGGGCGGCGGTGACGGGCTTGGTTTCGTTCATCGGGACCGACGCTCCCGGGCGACGTAGACGGCGGCGATGATGATGGCCGCCTGGGCGATCTGTGCGGTGGAGTCGGGCAGGTCGTGCTTGACGAGCGTGGCGCGCAGGAGCTGCATGAGCAGGGCGCCCGCTACGGTGCCGAGCACCCGGACGGAGCCCCCGTTGAGGGGAGTGCCGCCGACCACGACCGCCGTGATGGCGGAGAGTTCCATGAGGGTGCCGAGCGAGGACGGGTCGCTCGCGGTGAGCCTGGCGGTGGCGAGGATGCCTGCGAGGGCCGCGAGCACGCCGCAGAGTACGTACACGCCTATGAGGACCCGCTTGACGGGCAGTCCGGCGAGCGCGGCGGCGGAGCGGTTGCCGCCGACGGCGACGACCTGCCGGCCGAAGGTGGTGCGCTGCACCAGGAATGCGACGGCGACGGCGAGGACTCCGGCGATCAGGACGACCAGCGGAATGCCGAGGAAGGAGCCGGTGCCCAGTGACAGCAGGTCGGGGTTGACGATCTGCTTGAGCTGACCGTCGGCCATGACCAGGGCTAGTCCGCGGCCTCCGACGAAGAGTGCCAGCGTGGCCACGATGGGCTGCAGCCCGACGAGGGAGACGAGGGCGCCGTTGACGGCTCCGACGACCGCGCCGGCCAGGAGGGAGACGACGAGCGCGGGTACGAGCCCGTATCCGAGGTAGAGCGGGAGGAAGGCGGCGGCGAGCGCCATGGTCGAGCCGACGGACAGGTCGACGCCCTCGGTGCCGATGACCAGGGCCATGCCCAGGGCGACGATGACGATGGGGGCGACCTGGACGAGCTGGGTGCGGAAGTTGTCCGCGGTCATGAAGTGTTCGGTGAACAGTGCGTTGAAGAGCAGCACCACCGCCACGGCCACGTAGACGCCGTACCGCTGGTACCAGACGGGGTCACGGAGCCGGGCCAGTGGGCTCGCGGACTTCTGGGGCTGGTCGCTCTTCGCGGGCGGGGCGACGGCGGTCTGGGTCATCGGGGGTCCTCCTGGGCGGCCGGCTCCGGTGCGTGGTCGGCGAGTACTTCGAGCAGCCGGTCCTCGGCCACGTCGTCGCCCGACAGCTCACCGGCGACCGCTCCGCCGCGCAGGACGACGATCCGGTCCGCGCCCTCGATGAGCTCCTCGATGTCGGAGGAGATGAGCAGGACGGCGAGGCCCTCACCGGCGAGGTCGTCGATGAGGCTCTGGACCTCGGCCTTGGCTCCGACGTCGATGCCCCGGGTGGGTTCGTCGAGCAGGAGGACCTTGGGTTCCAGGCAGAGCCAGCGGGCCAGCAGGACCTTCTGCTGGTTGCCGCCGGAGAGTTCTCCGACCTTCTGCTCGGGGCTCGACGCCTTGATCCGCAGGCGCTTCATGAAGATGTCGACGATGCGGTCCTGCTTGGCGCGCGAGACGACTCCGGCCCGGGAGAGGCGGGGCATGGCGGCCAGCACGATGTTCTCGCGGACGGAGAGGCCGGGCACGATGCCTTCGGCCTTGCGGTCCTCGGGCAGCAGGCTGATGCCGGCCCGGATGGCGGCGGCCGGGGTGAGGCGCTTCAGGGGGGTGCCGTCGACGGTGATCTCGCCCGCGTCCAGGGGCAGCGCACCGGACAGGGCCTTCGCCGTCTCGCTGCGGCCGGAGCCGAGGAGACCGCCGAGGCCGAGCACTTCGCCCGCGTACAGCGACACTGATATGTCGTGGAGCTGGAGGCGGCTGGAGAGACCGGTCGCGGTGAGCACGGGTGTACGGGCGGCCTCGTGCCCTTCCGCGGCGAAACTGGTGACGCCCGAGCGGCGTACCTCGGAGAGGTCGCGGCCCAGCATCATCGACACGAGCTGCATCCGGTCGAGGTCGGCGAGGTCGCCGGTGTGGATGTGGCGTCCGTCGCGGAGGACGGTGACGCGGTCGCAGATCCGGTAGAGCTCGTCCATGCGGTGGCTGACGTAGAGGACGGCGATGCCCTTGTCCCGCAGGTTCCCGATGACCCGGAAGAGGGTCTCGACCTCGCGCGGTTCGAGCGAGGAGGTGGGCTCGTCCATGATGACGACCTGGGCGTTGACGGACACGGCCCGTGCGAGGGCGACCATCTGCTGGGTGCCGACACCGAGGGTGTGCAGGGGGCGCCGGGGGTCGACGCGCATGCCGAACCCGTCGAGGAGCTCGCTCGTCTCCCGGTGCATGCGGGCGAAGTCGATGAGCCCGAAGCGGTTCCTGGGTTCGCGGCCCAGGAAGATGTTCCTCGCCACGCTCATCAGCGGGACCAGGTTGACTTCCTGGTAGATCGTGGAGATTCCGGCCTGCTGCGCCTCGAACGGCCGGGCGAACCTGACCGGTTCACCCGTCATCCGGAGTTCGCCCCCGTCCGGCCGGTAGACACCGGTCAGCACCTTGATGAGGGTGGACTTGCCCGCGCCGTTCTCCCCGACCAGCGCGTGGGTCTCCCCCGCGCGCAGGGAGAAGGTGACGTCGTCGAGGGCGACGACGCCGGGGAACCGTTTGCTCACCGAGCGGGCTTCGAGCACGGTGGAGGCCGTGCTCCCGGCCTCCTCCGGTGCCTGAGGTACTGCTTCGGGTGGTGCCATGGGTGTTCTGGGCCTTCCGCTGTCCAAGGATGAGGGCCCGGGGGCCGCCGTGGCCCGATGAGCGCCACGGCGGCCGGGGCCGTTGGGTTCAGGAGCGGATCAGTACGCCCCGCCGAGCGATTCCTTGGCGTTGGTCTCGTCGTAGGCGCGGTCGGTGATGATGACGTTCTCGGGGATCTCCTCGCCGCCGTAGAACTTCTGGGCGGTCGCGAAGGCCAGCGGTCCGAAGCGCGGGTTGGACTCGATGACGGCGTTGTACTCGCCGTTGACGAGGGCCTGCACGGCGTTGCGGGTGCCGTCGACCGAGACGATCTTGACGTCCTTGCCGGGCTTCTTGCCGGCGGCCTTCAGCGCGGTGACGGCTCCGAGGCCCATCTCGTCGTTCTCCGCGTAGACGGCGGTGATGTCGGGCTTCGACTGGATGAGCTGCTCCATGACCTGCTGGCCCTTGTCACGGGCGAACTCGCCGGTCTGCTGGGCGACGATCTCGATACCGGGCGCCTCGGCCTTGATCTGGTCGACGAAGCCCTTGGTCCGGTCGGTGGTCACGTTGTTGCCGGAGGCGCCGAGGAGGATCGCCACCTTGCCCTTGCCGCCGGTCGCCTTGATCATGGCGTCGGCGGCCCGCTTGCCCTGCTCGACGAAGTCGGAGCCGAGGAAGGCCACATAGTCCTCGCAGGCCTTGGAGTTGACCTTGCGGTCGACGGTGAGGACGGGCACCTTCTTCGCCGCCGCGGCCTTGAGCGCCGGCTCGAGACCGTCGGAGTTCAGCGGCGCGATGATGAGGAACTGGGCGCCCTGGGAGAGCATGTCCTGGATGTCGCTGATCTGCTTGGACAGCTGCGACTGGGCGTTGGTGGTGAGCAGCTTCTTGACGCCGATCTTGGCGGCCTCGTCCTTGATCGACTGGGTCTCGGCGATACGGAACGGGTTGGCCTCCTTCTCCGACTGGGAGAAGCCGACCACCGCGTCCTTGAGGTCGATCTTGGGTGCGCCGTAGGTCTGCAGCGAGCAGCCGGGACCGGAGGCGGCCTCGGGGGACTTGGCCGCCTGTGCTCCCTGGCTGCTGTCACCGCCCGCGTTGTTCGAGGTCTCCGACTTCGAGCAGCCGGAAACGGCCAGCGTGGCGGTGGCGGCGAGCAGGCAGGCCGCGGCGAGGGTACGGGATCGACGCTGGATCATCATGCGCGGGCGCTCCTTGGCGAGGTGACGGCACGCTGTTCGGCGTGCGGTCGGGCATGGCGGGACGGTGCATCGGCCGCTCGGCGGCAGATGACGCTGTATCCCTCACGACCCCGCTTCGAGCTGCGGAAACTACGGTCGTGAGGGCCTGTGCGGCCTCTCGGCGGCTCGGTTTACAACGTTATATAGGCGAGGCGGCGCAGGCGGCAAGAGAGTTGTCGATGCGTTTCCAAAATGTGTCGCCCCGAGGCACGGCCCCCCCACGCACCCGGCCACCGTGGAGCTACCGCACCAGGTGCTGCGCCACCCCTGGACACCGGCTTGACCGCGTGCTGTCATACCGCCGACATCACTTTCCAACGTTGCAAGTGAGTTGTCGTGCCGTCAGGCCCGGATGCGGCAGCCACCTTCGCCATGCGCCGACCCGGTCCGGGCCGGTCACCCCACCCCTGTCCGGCAGAGCAGAAGCGGAGTCCCCACACGATGCCCCTGAACCGCAGACAACTCATGACCGGCGCTCTGGCCACCGTCGCCGCGACCACCGCGGCCGGCCGCTGGGCCACCACCGCGACCGCCGCCGAGGGCCTGATGGCCGCCGCGCGCGGCGGCCACTACTCCCCCAACGCCGCTCCGCTGCACCCGACGGCGTTCCTGAAGCTGCCTCCCGGGCAGGTCACCGCCAAGGGCTGGCTCGCCGGGCAGCTCCGGCTCCAGCTGGACGGTCTCTGCGGCCGCTACGAGGAGTTCTCGCACTTCCTCGACTTCGAGTCCTCCGGCTGGGTCCGCCCCGACCGAGGGGGCTGGGAGGAAGTCCCCTACTGGCTGCGCGGATACACCGACCTGGCGATCGTCACCGGCGACGCGACGGCACTGGCCGGCGCCCGCCGCTGGATCGACGCGATCCTCACGACCCAGCAGTCCGACGGCTTCTTCGGACCGAAGGCCCTGCGGACATCACTCAACGGCGGCCCGGACTTCTGGCCCTTCCTGCCCCTGATCCAGGCGCTTCGATCGTGGCAGGAGTACAACGGCGACAACCGGGTCATCCCGTTCCTCAGCAGGTTCTTCCGGTACATGAACGCGCAGGGCCCCGGCGCTTTCGACACCAGCTGGATCGCCCTGCGCTGGGGCGACGGCCTCGACAGCGTCTACTGGCTGTTCAACCGCACCGGCGACACCTTCCTGCTCGATCTCGCCGACAAGATCCACCGGTACGGCGCCGACTGGGGCGACAACCTGGTCAACCCGCACAACGTCAACATCGCGCAGGGCTTCCGTGAGCCCGCCCAGTACGCCCTGCGCAGCGGCTCGCAGCAGGACACGCGGGACACGTACGGGACGTACGCCAAGGCCATGGACCAGTACGGCCAGTTCCCCGGTGGCGGTTTCGCCGGGGACGAGAACGCCCGGTCCGGACACGGAGACCCCCGGCAGGGCTTCGAGACCTGCGGGATCGTCGAGTTCATGGCCAGCCACCAGCTGCTCACCCGGATCACGGGCGACCCGCTCTGGGCGGACCGCTGCGAGGAGCTGGCCTTCAACTCGCTGCCCGCCTCGCTGGACCCGTCGGGGAAGGCGATCCACTACGTCACCAGTGCCAACAGCGTCGACCTGGACAACGTGCCCAAGCGGGACCGGCAGTTCCAGAACGGCTTCGCCATGCAGGCGTATCTGCCGGGTGTCGACCAGTACCGCTGCTGCCCGCACAACTACGGCATGGGCTGGCCCTACTTCGTCGAGGAGCTCTGGCTCGCCACCCCGGACGGCGGCCTCGCCGCGGCGATGTACGCGGCCTGCGAGGTCACCGCGAAGGTCGCCGACGGCACGGAGGTCACCTTCACGGAGGAGACCGACTACCCGTTCACGGACACCGTCACGCTGTCCCTCAAGTCCCCGAAGCCGCTTCGCTTCCCCCTGGTTCTGCGCGTGCCGGCCTGGTGCACCGAGCCGGACGTCCGCGTGAACGGCAAGCGGGTCGCCGCCCCGGCCGGCCCCGCCTTCACCCGGATCGAGCGGACCTGGGCCGACGGCGACAAGGTCACCCTGCGCCTCCCCCAGCGGACCACCGTGCGCACCTGGACGGACAACCACGGCTCGGTCAGCGTGGATCACGGGCCGCTGACCTACTCCCTGCGCATCGGGGAGTCGTACGAGCGCATCGGCGGCACCGAACAGTTCCCGGAGTACGCCGTCCACGCCACCACCCCGTGGAACTACGGCCTCGTCCTGGACGGGGCGCGGCCGGCGTACTCTCTGCGCCGCCGGTCCACCGGGCGCGCCCCCGGGGACAATCCCTTCACCCTGGAGGGCACCCCGCTCCTCATGACCGCCCGCGCCCGCCGCATCCCCGAGTGGAGCGCGGACGACGAGCACGTGGTGGCGCCCCTCCAGCAGAGCCCCGCCCGCAGCGCCGAGCCGGTCGAGGAGGTCACGCTCGTCCCGATGGGCGCGGCACGGCTGCGGATCACGTCCTTCCCGACGGCGAGCCCGGACGCGGCCCCCTGGCTCGCGGACCGCTGGTACCGGATCGGCAACCGCAATTCCGGCAAGGTGCTGGGCGTGGACGGCATGTCCACCGCGAACAGCGCCCACGTCGTCCAGTTCGCCGACACCGGGACCGCCGACCATCTGTGGCGGCTCGTGGCCAACGGCGACGGCTGGTACCGCATCCGCAACCAGCACTCCGGCAAGGTGCTCGGCGTGGACCTCATGTCCACCGCGAACAGCTCCCATGTCGTGCAGTTCGACGACAACGACACCGCCGACCACCTGTGGCAGCTCGTGGCCAACGGCGACGGCTGGTACCGCATCCGCAACCGCAACTCGGACAAGGTGCTCGGCGTGGACGGCATGTCCACCGCCGACAGCGCCCACGTCGTGCAGTACGACGACAACGGAACCTCCGACCATCTCTGGCAGCTGCTCTGAGCAGCAGCCCCCGCCGGCCCTCCGCACCACTCCCCGCGCCGCTCCGGTGCGGGGAGTTCTTCCCTCATCGAGGAGATTCGGGAATGAAGTCAGCACCCGCACCACGCCGTCGCACCTGGTGGAGACGGTTAACCGCCGGCTCCGGCCTGCTGGCCCTGCTCGCCACCGCGCTGGTGGGAGCCGGGACAGCCCCTGCGGCGGCCGCGCCCGCCGCCTGGACACCGAAGCCGGCACCCATGACGACGCCCTGGACGAACCAGGTGTCCGTCGACAACCCCCTCCCCGAGTACCCGCGCCCGCAGCTCACCCGCCCCGACTGGGCGAATCTCAACGGCATCTGGGACTTCGCGGTGACCGGCCGTGACGCCGGCCAGCCTGCCTCGTTCTCCGAGCAGATAAGGGTCCCGTTCGTCGCGGAGTCCTCGCTCTCCGGCATCAAACGGAAGATCACCGAGAACGACAAGCTCTGGTACAAGCGCACCTTCACCGTGCCGTCGAACTGGAATGGCCGCCGCGTCGTGCTCAACTTCGGCGCGTCCGACTGGCAGAGCACCGTCCTTGTCAACGGCACCCAGGTCGGCGCCCACAAGGGCGGCTTCGACTCGTTCTCGTACGACATCACGCCCCAGCTCAACGGCGGTACGAACACCGTCGTCGTCTCCGTGTACGACCCGACGCAGACCGGCGGCCAGGCCGTCGGCAAGCAGCGCATCAATGACGTGAACCCGCATGCGGGCGGCGGCATCTTCTACACCGCGGCCTCCGGTATCTGGCAGACGGTCTGGCTGGAGCCCGTCGCGGCGTCGCACGTCACACGGCTGGACATGACGCCGAACCTCGGCAACAGCACGCTGCGGGTGAAGGTGCAGGCGGCAGCCGCCGGCGGCCGGACCGCCCGGGTCACCGTCTCCAGCGGGGGCACCGTCGTGGGTACGGCGACCGGGGCGCCCGGCGCGGACATCTCCGTGGCCGTGCCGAATCCCCGGCTGTGGAGCCCGGACGACCCGTTCCTCTACGACGTGCGCGCCGAGCTGCTCGACGGAACGGCCGTCGTGGACACCGTGGGCAGCTACGCGGGCATGCGGTCCATCGCCGTCGCGAAGGTCGACAACGTCCTGCGCCCCGTCCTCAACGGGAAGTTCGTCTTCCAGACCGGCACGCTCGATCAGGGCTACTGGCCCGACGGCATCTACACGGCACCCACCGACGCCGCCCTCAAGTCCGACCTCCAGGCGCACAAGGACCTCGGATTCAACATGGTCCGCAAGCACATCAAGGTCGAACCGCAGCGCTGGTTCTACTGGGCGGACAAGCTGGGCCTCCTCGTCTGGCAGGACATGCCCGCCATGGACACCGGGAAGACCCCCGACGGTGCGGCACGGACCCAGTGGGAGGCCGAGTACCACGCGATCATCGACCAGCACCGGAGCTCACCGTCGGTGGTCATGTGGGTCAACCAGAACGAGGGCTGGGGGCAGTACGACCAGGCCAGGATCGCCGACGAGGTGAAGGCCTACGACCCGTCCCGGCTGGTGAACAACATGAGCGGGGTCAACTGCTGCGGCTCCGTGGACGGCGGCAACGGGGACGTGATCGACAACCACGTGTACGTCGGCCCCGGCAACACGGCGCCCACCGCGACCCGGGCCGCCGTCCTCGGCGAGTTCGGCGGACTGGGGTACAAGGTCCCCGGCCACGAGTGGTATCCGGGCGGCGGCTTCAGCTACGAGGACCAGGCGAGCGTCGGCGCTCTCAACAACCGGTTCGTCGGCCTCCTGGACGCCATCCGGGTCGGCCAGTTGCCGGCCGGGCTCTCCGCCTCGGTCTACACCGAGATCACCGACGTCGAGAACGAGGCGAACGGTCTGCTCACCTACGACCGCCAGGTGGTCAAGGTGGACACCGCACGGGTGAAGGCCGCCAACCAGGCCCTCATCCAGGCGTCGAAGACCCCCGCACCGCCGGTCACCCTGCCCACCGGGCAGTACAAGTCGCTCCGGGTCACCACGCCGGGGCACACGAACAAGTACCTGCGCCACTACGACCAGCTGGCCTTCACGGAGGTGGTCGACAGCGGCAGCGCGGCCGTGCTCAAGAACGACGCCACCTGGAAGGTCGTCACGGGTCTGGCGAACAGCAACTGCTATTCGTTCGAGTCCCGCAACTATCCCGGTGAGTACCTGCGTCACCGGGACTTCCGGGTCCGCCGCGACGCGAGCGACGGCTCGGCCCTCTTCAAGGCGGATGCGACCTGGTGTGCGCTCGCGGGCACGGGCGGGGTCAGGCTCTCCAGCGCCAACCTGCCGGGCAGCTATCTGCGCCACATCGACTCGGAGGTGTGGCTGGCCACTCCCGGCGGCGGTCACGCGTGGGACAACGCGGCCACCTTCACCGAGGACACCACCTGGGCCGTGGACGGCCCCTGGGCTCCCTGAGCCACCGGGCCCGGTGCCGGCC
>NZ_JBHWZS010000120.1:0-23566 GCF_042728155.1 Streptomyces sp. NPDC060209 | reverse complement strand
GTCGGTCTCCCGGATCACCGGAGCAGCTTCGACCTTCACCAGTGGGTTGCCCTTCCGGTCGCGGCCGGGTGCCGCGAGGAACAGGGCGAGGAATCCCGCGAAGAACGAGATGCTGCCCGCCAGGATGAAGGCGCCGTTGAGCCCCCAGGCGTCGACGACCAGGAAGCCCATTCCCGCCCCGAGTCCGGAGACGAGCTTGGAGCTGTAGACCATGCCGTAGTTGGTGGCGTTGTTGTTCTCACCGAAGTAGTCCGCGGTCATCGCGGCGAACATCGGGAAGATGGCGCCACCGCCGAAGCCGGAGATGGCGGAGAAGAGCAGGAACAGCGGCAGGCTCTTCATCTCGGCGGACCAGATGATGCCGAACTGAGCGAGCCCCAGGATGACGCAGACGTAGAGCAGGCACTTCTTGCGGCCGTAGAGGTCGGAGAGCCAGCCGATGACGCCGCGCCCGGTGCCGTTGACGATCGCCTTGAGTGACATGGCGGTGGCCACGATCCCGGCGGCGAAGCCCGCGTCCTGGCCGATGTCGACCTGGAAGGCGATACCGAAGATGTTCACGCCGGAGGTACAGGCGAGGCAGCACCACATCAGCGCCACGCGGCCGGTCCTCCAGGCCTCGCCCGGGGAGTACTGCTTGATGGCCGGCGGGTTCTTCTCCAGCGCACGGCGGGCCCGCGGGTCCTCGGGCGGGTTGAGCGGGTCGATCTCGGCGGGCCACCAGTTCTTCGGCGGGTCCCGGAAGAAGAAGCCTGCGCAGGCCACGAGCGCGGCGAGGAAGACGCCCGCCGTGACCAGGACCCACCTGAAGTTGGTGACGTCCATGAACCCGGTGAAGATGAAGACGAACGGCACCGAACCGTAGGCGAAACCGCCGTTGACGAAGCCCGTCTTGCCGCCCCTGCGCTCCGGGTACCACTTGCCGACCATGTTGACGCAGGTGGCGTACACCATGCCCGCGCCCATGCCGGAGAACACACTGAAGCCGATGTACGCGACGATCACGTGCGGCGCGTACGCCAGTGACAGGTAGCCGAGGAGGGTGCCCGTCGCGCCGAGCATCATCGCCCAGCGGGCCGGCAGCCTGCCGGTCTCCCGCAGCCTGCCCGCGGGCATCGCGACCGCGGCCTGGAAGAACACCCAGACGGTCATCATCCAGTAGATGTGACCGCTGTCCCAGTTGTGCGCGTGGTGCAGCGTGTCCTCCGCCGACGCGAAGGCGTACTCGGCCGAGCTGATGCCCATCATGCCGACCCACGGCAGGATGACCATCCACTTGCGCTTGCGGCCCATGATGTCGATGTCGCTCTCGCCGAGCCGGTAGGTCCGGCCGTTGGCGTCCGTCACCTCCCTGAAGGGGACGGATGTGGAGAGGTCTGTTGTCGTCATTGTCGATCGAACCCCTTGCGTGGAAGAAGTCTGGCCAGCGCCCCCTGCCCGTTCTCACTTCTCGCGGGGGTCCGCGGCGGAGCGGTACGCCGCAGACCCCGTGGTTCGAGCCGTCGCCATCAGGTCATCGGCCACCGCCCAACAACCCGGCGGCCCTGGCCCACCTGTACTTCGCGCCGAGCACGGCGACCGGTCGCTCCGTGGTGTACGGATACGCCACGACGCCCCGCTCGAACAGGTAGGCGCATGCCTCCTCGACCTCTGTGTCACCCGCCAGCGACGCCACCACGGGCTTCTCGATCCCGCGTGCCCGGAACTCCTCCACCACCCGGGCGGTCAGCTCCGCGAAGACCATCGGCGGTGTGACGATCGTGTGCCAGTAGCCCAGCACCAGGGCGTGGATCCGCGGATCCTCCATCCCCAGCCGGATCGTCGCCTCGTACGTCGACGGAGGCTCACCGCCCGTGATGTCGATCGGGTTCCCGGCCGCCCCGAACGGCGGGATGAACGCCTTGAACGCGGTGTCCAGGTCCGGCGGGATCTCCATCAGCGAGAGTCCGTTGTCGACGATCGCGTCCGAAAGGAGAACCCCCGATCCGCCCGCCCCCGTGATGATCACGACGTTGTCGCCCTGGGGGGCCGGCAGCACGGGCAGCGCACGCGCGTACTCCAGCATGTCGTTCAGACCCGGAGCCCGGATCACCCCGGCCTGCCGCAGGATGTCGTCGTAGACGGCGTCGTCCCCGGCCAGCGCGCCCGTGTGGGAGCCCGCCGCCTTGGCACCCGCACTCGTCCGGCCCGCCTTGAGGACCACGACCGGCTTCTTCGGCACGGTCGCCCGCGCCGCCTCCACAAACGCCCGCCCGTCCTTGAGGTCCTCCAGGTGCATCGCGATGCACTTGGTGTTCGGATCCTCGCCGAACCAGGTCAGCAGGTCGTCCTCGTCGATGTCGGACTTGTTGCCGAGCCCGACGATCGCCGAGACGCCCGTCCTCGTCGACCGCGCGAACCCCAGGATCGCCATGCCGATACCGCCGGACTGCGAGGTCAGCGCCACCGGGCCCTTGACGTCGTACGGGGTGCAGAACGTTGCGCAGAGGTCCTGCCACGTCGAGTAGTAGCCGTAGATGTTCGGCCCGAGCAGCCGCACACCGTACTGCTCGCCGATCGCCACGATCTCGTCCTGCAGGGCATGTTCGCCCGTCTCGGCGAAGCCGGACGGAATGAGCACGGCGTTGGGGATCCCCTTGCGGCCCACCTCCTGGAGCGCCGATGCAACGAACTTGGCGGGGATCGCGAAGACCGCCACATCCACCTCACCGGGAACGTCGGTGACACTCTTGTACGCCTTGCGGCCGAGAATGTCATCGGCCTTGGGGTTCACGGGATGGATCTCGCCCGCGAACCCGCCGTCGATGAGGTTGCGCATCACCGAATTGCCGATCTTCCCCTGCTCGTTGGAGGCACCGATGACCGCGATCGACCGCGGCTCCATCAGCCGGCGCATCGATACGAGGATCTCCTCCCGGCTGTACCGGCGCCGCGCCTTCACCTCCTCGGTCGTCAGCAGGATCCGGATGTCGGCGGCGACCGCCCCGTCCGGCGACGCGATGACGGGATTGAGGTCCACCTCCGCGATCTCGGGGAAGTCCGTGACCAGTTGGGAGACCCGCCGGATCTGCTCCGCCAGCGCCCACCGGTCCACGGCCGGCGCGCCACGCACCCCCTTCAGGATCTCCGCGGCGCCGATCGAGTCGAGCATCGACTGCGCCTCGTCCGCGGTCACGGGCGCCAGCCGGAAGGTGATGTCCTTGAGCACCTCGACCAGGACACCGCCCAGGCCGAATGCCACCACCTTCCCGAACGTCGGGTCGGTGACCGCGCCGACGATGACTTCCTGGCCGGGCGGCACGAGCTGCTGCACCTGCACGCCCTCGATACGCGCGTCGGCCGAGTACGCCCGCGCGTTCTTCACGATCTTGCAGAACGCCGCGCGTACCTCCTGTGCGCCCGACACCCCGACCACGACGCCGCCCGCATCCGTCTTGTGCAGGATGTCGGGGGAGACGATCTTGAGTACGACGGACCCGCCGAGCCGGTCGGCGAGCGCGACCGCCTCGTCCACGTCCCGGGCCAGGCCCTCGCCTGGCACCGTGATCCCGTACGCGTCAGCGATGATCTTCCCCTCCGGCGCGGTGAGCGCGCTGCGCCCCTCGCCCCGGACGCGGTCGAGCAGCGCCCTGACGCGTTCCTGCTCCTGTGTCTCGACTGTTCCGGCCATGCTCAGATGACTCCGTTCGTCTTCAGCAGCCGCAGTTCCTCGTCGCCCAGGCCCAGTTCGCCGACGTAGACCTCCGCGTTGTGCTCACCGAGCAGCGGGGAGGTGACGATCTCGACGGGGGAGTCGGACAGCTTCAGCGGGCTGCCGACGGTGGTGAAGGTGCCGCGCTCGGGATGCTCGACACGGACGACCATCTCGTTGGCGGCGAGGGACTCGTCCTCGACGATCTCCTTGGTGGAGAGGATCGGGCCGCACGGGATGTTGTGCGCGTTGAGCTGTTCCAGGACGTCCCACTTGGGGAGCGTCGCCGACCACTCCTCGATCAGCTGGAACATCTTCCCCAGCTTCGGCAGCCGGGACTCCGGCGTCGCCCACTCGGGGTCGTCCGCCAGCTCGGGCCGGCCGATCAGTGCGGACAGGGGTTTCCAGCCGACGGGCTGCACGATGACGTACACGTAGTCGTTGGGCCCGCCCGGCGCGCACTTCACCGCCCACCCCGGCTGGCCGCCGCCACTGGCGTTTCCGCTGCGCGGGACCTCGTCGGCGTCGGCGGTGTCCTGTGCGTTCGGGTACTCGGCGAGCGCGCCGTGCTCCAGTCGCTGCTGGTCGCGCAGCTTGACCCGGCAGAGGTTGAGCACCGCGTGCTGCATCGCGACGTTCACCCGCTGCCCGCGTCCGGTGTTCTCGCGCTGGAACAGGGCGGCGAGGATGCCGGCGACCGCGTGGATCCCCGTGCCCGAGTCGCCGATCTGAGCGCCGGTCGCGAGCGGCGGCCCGTCGGCGAATCCGGTGGTGGACATCGAGCCGCCCATGGCCTGCGCGACCACCTCGTACGCCTTGAAGTTGGTGTACGGGCCCTCGCCGAAGCCCTTGATGGAGGCGTAGACGATCCGGGGGTTGATCTCCTGGATCCGCTCCCAGGTGAATCCCATGCGGTCGACGGCGCCCGGACCGAAGTTCTCCACCATCACGTCGCTGCGGCGGATGAGCTCGGTGAGGATCTCCTTGCCGCGCTCGCTCTTGGTGTTGAGGGTGATGCTCCGCTTGTTGCAGTTGAGCATCGTGAAGTAGAGGGAGTCGACGTCGGGCAGATCGCGCAACTGCTTGCGGGTGATGTCGCCGCTCGGCGCCTCCAGCTTGACCACGTCCGCCCCGAGCCAGCCGAGCAGCTGGGTGGCGGAGGGACCGGACTGTACGTGCGTCATGTCGAGGACGCGCACGCCCTCAAGAGCTTTGGTCATGCCAACGGCTCCTCTACTTGTACATGGTCTGGTTCATCGTTCCGGGGGCGTACGCGTCCGGGTCGACCCAGACGTTGATGAGTGAGGGGAGCCCCGACTCACGTGCCCTGCGCAGCGCCGGCGCGATGTCCGCGGGGTCACGCACCTCTTCGCCGTAACCGCCCAGCATCTGGGCGAACTTGTCGTAGTGGACGTCCCCGAGGGTGTTGCCGATCCGCTCGCGCTCGTCGCCGTACTTGGCCTTCTGGCCGTAACGGATCTGGTTCATCGAGGAGTTGTTTCCGACGATGCCGACGAAGGGGAGGTTGTAGCGGACCAGTGTCTCGAAGTCCCACCCGGTGAGGGAGAACGCGCCGTCGCCGAACAGCGCCACCACCTCCTTGTCGGGCCTGGCCTGCTTGGCGGCCAGCACGAAGGGCACCCCGACCCCGAGCGTGCCGAGCGGGCCCGGGTCCATCCAGTGACCGGGGGTGCGGGGCTGGACGACCTGTCCGGAGAAGGTGACGATGTCGCCGCCGTCCCCTATGTAGATGGAGTCCTCGGTGAGGAAGTCGTTGATCTCGCTCACCAGCCGGTAGGGGTGGATGGGCGAGGCGTCCGACTTCAGTTGGGGCAGCCGCTTCTCGATCGCGGTCTGCTCGGCGGCGCGCAGTTCGTCCAGCCACGCCTTGCGCAGAGCCGATCCGCCGTTGAGCCGGCCGCTCGCGGCCTCCGTGACGGCCTTCAGGACGATCGAGGCGTCACCGACGATCCCGAGGTCGACGTCGCGGTTCTTGCCCACGGTGCGGTAGTCGAGGTCGATCTGGACGACGGTGGCATCGGGCGAGAGCCGCTTGCCGTAGCCCATCCGGAAGTCGAAGGGAGTCCCCACGATCACGATCAGGTCGGCGTTGGAGAACGCGTAGCGCCGCGAGAGCTGGAAGTGGTGCGGATCGCCGGGCGGCAGGGTGCCGCGGCCCGCGCCGTTCATGTACGCGGGAATGTTGAGGGTCCGGACGAGCTCGGTGGCGGAGTCCGTGGCGCGCGTCGTCCAGACCTGGCTGCCCAGCAGGATGGCGGGCTTCTCGGCGTGGACGAGCAGATCGGCGAGCTTCTCGATGTCGGCCGGATCGCCGGCCGCCCGGGTGGACGCGCGGTACAGACCCGCTTCGGGGACCCGCGCCTTGCCCACCGGAACCTTGGCGTCGAGCACATCGCGCGGGATCTCCAGGAAGGACGGCCCCGGCGCCCCGTGGTAGCACTCCCGGAACGCCATCGACACCATGTCCGCCGCCCGCGCGGTGTCCGGCACGGTGGCCGCGAACTTGGTGATGGGCGTCATCATGTCGACGTGCGGCAGGTCCTGGAGCGAACCCATCTTGTGCTGGGTGTGCGCTCCCTGACCACCGATCAGGAGCATCGGTGACTCCGCGCGGAAGGCGTTGGCGACGCCGGTGACGGCATCGGTCGTCCCCGGGCCCGCCGTGACGACGGCGCATCCCGGCTTCCCGGTGATCCGGGCGTAGCCGTCGGCGGCGTGGGCGGCGACCTGCTCGTGCCGGACGTCGACGACTTCGATGCCCTCGTCGACGCAGCCGTCGTAGATGTCGATGATGTGGCCGCCACAGAGGGTGTAGATGCGTTCCACCCCCTCCGCCTTGAGTGCCTTGGCGACCAAGTGCCCACCGGAGATGAGGTTCTGGTTGTCCTGGCTGTCCTCGGGCATGGCGATGTCCTGTCCCTTCGTAGGGGAGTGCGGGAGCCGCTCCGCCGCTCTCGCGGTACATTGCATACAGTCGACGAATACTGTATGAAGCTTGTTATCCCGCATCCGGTGGGTGGTGTCCAGGGGGCGTGCGGCACTTTCACAATCGGCACGATCGGGAGTGGCTATGGATCTGTACGAGCACCAGGCAAGGCAACTCTTCGCGGATCACGGCATCGCCGTACCGGACGCCGAGGTCGTGGACCACCCGTCCGCGGCCCACGCGGCGGCCGAGCGGCTCGGCGGCCGTGTCGTCGTCAAGGCGCAGGTGAAAGTGGGCGGCCGGGGCAAGGCCGGCGGGGTGAAGGTCGCTGCGGACCCCGCGGCCGCCGTCGTCACCGCACGCCAGATCCTCGGCATGGACATCAAGGGCCACCTGGTCCGGACGGTGATGCTCGCTCAGCCCGTCGACATCGAGAAGGAGTTCTACGTCAGCTACGTCCTGGACCGGGCAGCCGGGACCTTCCTCGCCATCGCCTCGGCGGAGGGGGGCATGGACATCGAGGAGGTCGCCGCCACCCGCCCGGAGGCGGTCGCCCGGATCCCGGTCGATCCGTCCGAGGGGGTCACGGCTGCCGTGGCGGCGCGGATCGCCGAGGCGGCCTCCCTCCCGCCGGAGACGGCCTCCGCACTCCAGGCGTTGTGGCAGGTCCTCACCGAGGAGGACGCCCTGCTCGTCGAGGTCAACCCGCTGGTGCGCACCGCGGACGGCCGGATCCTCGCCCTGGACGGCAAGGTCACCCTCGACGACAACGCGGCCTTCCGGCAGTCCCGCTGGGGCGCGGACACCGCGGACCCGCACGGGGACCCGCTGGAGGCGGCGGCCGCCGACAAGGGGCTCAACTACGTCAAGCTCGACGGTGAGGTCGGCATCATCGGCAACGGCGCGGGACTCGTCATGTCCACCCTCGACGTGGTGGCCGGCTGCGGGGCCCGCCCGGCCAACTTCCTCGACATAGGGGGAGGTGCTTCGGCCCGCGTCATGGCCGACGGCCTCACGGTCATCCTCTCCGACCCCTCGGTGAAGTCCGTCTTCGTCAACGTGTTCGGCGGGATCACGGCCTGCGACGCCGTCGCCGACGGCATCGTCCAGGCCCTCGACTCCGTCCACCTGACCAAACCCCTGGTCGTCCGCCTCGACGGCAACAACGCCGCACGCGGCCGGGCGATCCTCGACGGCCGGGCGCATCCGATGGTCCAGCAGGTCACCACGATGGACGGCGCGGCCGACCGAGCAGCCCGACTGGCCCTGGGAGGGCACTGATCATGGCTATCTTCCTCAGCAAGGAGAGCAAGGTCCTCGTCCAGGGCATGACCGGCGCCGAGGGCATGAAGCACACCGTGCGGATGCTCGCGGCGGGCACCCAGATCGTCGGCGGCGTCAACCCGCGCAAGGCGGGCCGCACCGTGGACCTCGACGACCGTACGGTCCCGGTCTTCGGCTCCGTACGCGACGGCATGGACGCCACCGGCGCCGACGTAACCGTCGTATTCGTCCCGCCGGCGTTCGCCAGGGCGGCCGTCGTCGAGGCGGCGGACGCGGGCATCGGCCTGGCCGTGGTCATCACGGAGGGCATCCCCGTCCACGACGCCGTGGCCTTCCACGCCCACGCCCGGGCGCGCGGCACCCGCATCCTCGGACCCAACTGCCCCGGGGTCATCAGCCCGGGCCAGTCCAACGCGGGCATCATCCCCGCCGACATCGCGACGAAGCCCGGCCGCATCGGCCTGGTCTCCAAGTCGGGCACGCTCACCTACCAGCTGATGCACGAGCTCCGCGAGACAGGTTTCTCGACGGCGGTGGGCATCGGCGGTGACCCGGTGATCGGCACGACGCACATCGACTGTCTGACGGCGTTCGAGAACGACCCGGACACCGAACTGATCGTCCTGATCGGCGAGATCGGAGGCGACGCGGAGGAACGCGCGGCGGCCCACATCGTCCGGCACATCACCAAGCCGGTGGTCGGCTACATCGCGGGCTTCACGGCCCCCGAGGGCAAGACGATGGGCCACGCGGGAGCGATCGTCTCGGGCTCCTCGGGCACCGCTTCGGCCAAGAAGGAGGCGCTGGAGGCCGCGGGGGTCGCGGTGGGGGCCACCCCCACGGAAACGGCCCGCCTGGCAGAGGACCGCCTCCGCGGCTGACGTCGATCCAAGCCCGTAGGAGGTCCCCCGGACGCTGTCCGGGGGAGACGGAGAGGGGCCCCGGTTTCGGGAAGGGGCGGGCAGGGGAACAGGTCCGCCGCGGGCGCACAGCCCTCTCCGCCCGCCCCGCGCCACCCGCACCCGAGGGCCGCCCGCCCCCGACCGCACCGCGCGCACCTGAGAACCACCTGCTCCGCCCCCGACCGCACCGCGCGCACCCGTGCCGACCAAGCCCCCGCACCTCAGAGCGGAGACCCCATGACATCTCCAGCGACCACCACCCTCACCATCAAGCCGGGAACGGCCTGGCAGGACGCCTGGCACCGCTGCCTCGCCGCCGCCCCCGAGGCATTCCAGGACGACCGTGTCCGCAACCTCTGGGCCGCCGCCTGGCACCCCGACGGCCGCACCCTCCCCGCCACCAGCCCCGTCGACGGCACCCCCGTCGCCGGCCCGCCCCGGCTCGACGCGCCGGCCGCCCGGGTCGCCGTACGAGCGGCCCTCGACGCCCACCGGGCCTGGCGTCACATCCCGCTCCCCGAGCGCCGCGCCCGAGTGTCCGCCACCCTCGACGCCCTCACCGAGCACCGCGAACTCCTCGCCCTCCTACTGGTCTGGGAGATCGGCAAGCCCTGGCGCCTCGCCCAGGCCGACGTGGACCGCGCCATCGACGGGGTCCGCTGGTACGTCGACCACAGCGACCGTCTGCTGGCCGGCCGCACCCCTCTCGCAGGGCCCGTCTCCAACATCGCCAGCTGGAACTACCCCATGTCCGTGCTGGTCCACGCGATGCTCGTGCAAGCCCTGGCCGGGAACGCCGTGATCGCCAAGACCCCCACCGACGGCGGCGTCTCCTGCCTCACCCTGGCCTGCGCGCTCGCCGTCCGTGAGGGCGTTCCACTCACCCTCCTCAGCGGCAGCGGAAGCGAACTGTCCGAGCCCCTCGTCCGGTCGGCCGAGATCGGCTGCGTCTCCTTCGTCGGAGGCCGGGACACCGGCGCCCGGATCGCCACCGCCGTCGCAGACCTCGGCAAGAGGCACATCCTCGAACAGGAGGGCCTCAACACCTGGGGCGTCTGGAACTACTCGGACTGGCCGTCGCTCACCGCCGTCATCCCGAAGCTCTTCGACTACGGCAAGCAGCGCTGCACCGCCTACCCCCGCTTCGTCGTCCAGCGCACCCTCTTCGCGGACTTCCTGGCGGCCTACCTCCCCGCCGTACGCTCGCTCCGCACCGGGCACCCCCTCGCGGTGGAAAACCCCTCGGACCCCCTCCCCGTCCTGGACTTCGGCCCTCTCATCAACGCCACCAAGGCCAAGGAGCTGCACGACCAGGTCACCGAGGCGATCGACCGCGGGGCCGTCCCCCTCCACCAGGGATCCGAGGCGGACGCCCGCTTCCTCCCCGGCCAGGACACCAGCGCATACCTCCACCCGGTCACGCTCCTGAACCCCCCTCCCTCCTCGCCGCTCCACCACGCGGAACCCTTCGGCCCGGTCGACACGATCGTCCTGGTCGACACCGAGGCCGAGCTCCTCGCCGCCATGAACGCGTCGAACGGCGCCCTGGTCGCGACCCTGTCCACCGACGACCCGGCGACGTACGAGCGGCTGGCCCCGCAGATCCGCGCCTTCAAGACCGGTCACGGCAAGCCGCGTTCCCGTGGGGACCGTGAGGAGCTCTTCGGAGGCTTCGGCGCCTCCTGGCGCGGCGCGTTCGTGGGCGGCGAACTGCTCGTACGGGCCGTGACCGACGGCCCCGGGGAGGAGAGGCTGCCGGGCAACTTCCCCGACTACCACCTCATGCCGTAGGTGCGAGGGAAGGTTGAAGGATGTGTAATGCGCCGTCAACTCGCCGGTGGACGCTCATACGATCTTCGCGATACGTCGCTGGCTCTCGGTTCTGTGCCAAAGAGAAGACGAATTCGCAAGAGTAAGGAAACCCTTCGTGAAGAAGACTAAGGCCTGGACGGCGATCGGCCTGCCTGTCCTGGTCGCCTCGGCCGTATTCAGCGCCGCCCCGTCGGCCGGCGCTGCTTCCGCCGACACCCTTGTCGCGTCCGGTGGGGTGAGTACGCAGGCCGCGCTCACCTGCAAGGCGTACGGGAGGGGCGGGGTGACGAATGCCCGTACCCCGGTCCATAGGGGTGCCTCGGGAAGCTCTACCGTCACCAGCCACATCGCTGCCGGACGGACGGTCCATCTCTACTACCAGTGCATCAATTCCGTGGGGAACGTCTGGTACGAGATCACCGGCGATCTCGACGACAATGCCCCTGGTACCCCTGTCAACGCCAGGTTCATCTACAGCGGATACCTGTAAACCGGAGACGCTCGAGCAGGTCGTCAGGGGAGGCTCTCAAGCGATCCCCTGACGGTCCGGGCGCAGCGCGAACGCCCGCCCGGCCGCCTCGGGCACCGTGCGTTCCACCGCTTCCACCACGAGCGCACGGTGCCTGAGCAGCGGCTTCCTCCGCTCCTCGGCGGCGAGCAGCAACAGATCGTCGAGCGCGGCCAGCAGCCGCCGCGTGACCTGAGGACTCCCGGCCGCGCACCACCGGATCTCCTCGAACGCCAGATCCACGAGATCCGTCCACCCCGGCACCGTCTGGACGAGCCGTACCTCGCCCAGACGGTCCCGGTGGTGCAGCGTGGAGAGTGGCAGCGCGACGGCGACGGAGAGGAACTGCACCATCCGGTCCAGGCACTGCACCGCGGTGGTCGGATCGTTCACGGACGGCGAGAGGGCACGCAGCGCGATGTCCGACAACTGGCGCAGGCCGAACGCCGGATCCTGGTGCAGGGCGCGCTCGACTCCGACCGACAGGGTGTGTCTCAGGGAGCGCGGAGGCGGGGCGGCCCCGCCGCGCACGGTGAGTACCGGTGTGCCCGGCACCACGAAGTCCCCGACCCGGGGCACCAGTCGCAGCACGACCCCGTGCCGTCGGGCCGCCCGCACCAGCCGTGCCACCGCCACATCCCGCAGCACCCCCGCCCGCCCCTGGTGCACGAAGTGCACCGCCCCGGGCTCCGGCGGCGGTTCCTCCGCCGCCCCTCCCGGCTGCCTCGCCAACGCGCGGAGGGACTCACGGGTGATGTGGTCGAGGACGGGCCCGACCTGCATGAGCCGCAGGGTGGACGAGACGTAGGCGACGAACAGCAGCAGACTCAGGCCGACCAGGCCGAGGGTCAGCAGGCTCTGCAGCAGGGGCACCGACGTCACCCGCCGGGGGTCCGGCTCCGCTCCGCCCTCGTATGAGGTCAGGACGAGCAGTGAGAACGCGAAGGTCGCCAGGAACACCGTCAGCGTGAGCTTGCTGATCCTGCTCCGTACGAAGATCCGGACGACGCGCGGGGTGAGCTGCCCGCTCGCCATCTGCACGGCCACCAGCGAGATGCTGAAGACGACACCGATGAAGGTCATCATCGCCGCGCTGACCGTGGTGACGATCGTCCGGGCGTCCACGGCGAAGGCGAGGAGATCACCGAGTTCCTCGTACGCACCCTCCTTCTTCAGATGCGCGACGATCCTGGTGTCCAGATCCGAGAGGACCCACCACAGGACGAAGGCGCACGCGAGCCCCACGATCGGCGCGACCCAGAACGTGTCGCGCAGCCGCTCGCGCAGCGAGGTCAGCGCTCGGGGCGGCCGGTGAACGCGCTCGCTCCCGCCGCTCGGGCCGCTCTTCCCACTCATGCCCGCGAAGGTAGCCCGCCACGACTCCGCGTACACGGCACGCCACGGTGAGTACGCGACTCGACGTCAGGTCAGCCCGGGAGCGTCCGCACCGCACTGACCACCGAAAACGCAGGTGAGAGGCACCCCAAACCCCTGGTATTGTTTTCTTTGTCGCCACGGGGAACACCCCGGGACGACAGACACCTTGTCCGGGTGGCGGAATGGCAGACGCGCTAGCTTGAGGTGCTAGTGCCCTTTATCGGGCGTGGGGGTTCAAGTCCCCCCTCGGACACCAGCAGGGACCCCAGTTGATCTGGGGTCCTTTTGCGTGTTCGGGGCGCGTGTCCCCGGCTCTCCCCATCACGATCCGGTCTCGTCCGGTTCCCAGGTACTTGTTTTCAGCCATGTAATCGATTCCAATCATCCATGTAATCGATTCCACGGCCCGTTCCGCTGGTTTCGAGGCTCACGGAAACCACAAGGAGGTGGTCCGGAAATGGCGAGCATCAAGGATGTCGCGGCCCAGGCAGGAGTCTCTGTCGCCACGGTCTCCCGTGTCCTCAACAGCCATCCCTCCGTCAGCCCGGACGCACGCAGACGCGTCCACGCCGCCGTCGACGCACTCGGCTACCGGCCCAACGCGGTGGCCCGCTCGCTGCGCACCGACCAGACACGCACGCTCGGCCTCGTCATCAGTGACGTACTCAATCCGTACTTCACCGCGCTGGCCCGCTCCGTCGAGGAGGAGGCCCGCGTGCTCGGCTACAGCGTGATCATCGGCAACGCCGACGAGCGGCTCGAACAGCAGGACCACCACGTCCGCACGCTCCTGGACCGCAGGATCGACGGACTCCTGGTCTCGCCCGCCGACGGCGAGTCCCCGCTGCTGCTGGACGTCGCACGCACCGGAACCCCGATGGTCTTCGTCGACCGGTGGATCCCCGGAGTGGACATCCCCGTCGTGCGCGCGGACGGCCACCGGGCCATCCAGGACCTGGTCGCCCATCTCCACGCGCTCGGCCACCGCAGGCTCGCCATCATCGCGGGCCCGGCGGCCACCACCACCGGTAACGAACGCGTCGAGGCCTTCCGGGAAGCGATGCGGGCCCACGGACTCGCACTGCCCGACGCCTACATCGGCCAGGGAGACTTCCAGGCCGACAGCGGCCGGCGCGTCACCGAGCACTTCCTGTCACTCCCCGAACCGCCCGAGATCGTGTTCGCCGCCGACAACCTCATGGCGCTCGGCGCCCTGGACGCCATCCGCGCACGCGGCCTGCGCGTCCCCGAGGACATCGGGATCGCGGCCTTCGACGACATCCCGTGGTTCGTCCACACCGGTCCGCCGATCACCGCGATCGCCCAGCCGACGGGCGACCTGGGCCGTGCCGCCGTGCGAGCCCTGGTCGACATCGTCGAGGGCCGGCCCCCGCAGTCCGTCACCCTGCCCGCCAGCCTCGTCGTACGCAGCTCCTGCGGCGAGCGCACCTCCACCTCCGGGAGCAACGAGTGAGCGAATCAGTCGAGTTGCTGCGCATCGAAGGCGTACGCAAGACCTTCCCCGGTGTCGTCGCCCTGGACAGTGTCGACTTCGATCTGCGCAGCGGCGAAGTACACGTCCTGCTCGGTGAGAACGGCGCGGGCAAGAGCACCCTCATCAAGATGCTCTCCGGCGCCTACCGCCCGGACGGCGGCCGGATCTTCGCCGGCGGCCAGGAGGTGCGCATCCACGGCGCACAGGACGCCGAGAAGCTCGGGATCGCCACGATCTACCAGGAGTTCAACCTGGTGCCCGATCTGACGGTCGCCGAGAACATCTTCCTGGGCCGCCAGCCGCGCCGCTTCGGCCTGATCGACCGGCGGCGTATGGAAGCCGACGCCGAGGTGCTGCTGCGCCGTGTGGGCCTGCACATCTCGCCGAGGGCCAGAGTCCGTGAACTGGGCATCGCCCGGCTGCAGATGGTCGAGATCGCGAAGGCGCTCAGTCTGGACGCCCGTGTCCTGATCATGGACGAGCCGACCGCCGTCCTCACCTCCGAAGAGGTCGACAAGCTCTTCGGGATCGTGCGGCAGCTGCGCGCGGACGGCGTCGGCGTCGTCTTCATCACCCACCACCTCGACGAGATCGCCGCCCTCGGGGACCGCGTCACCGTCCTTCGCGACGGCCGCAGCATCGACCAGGTGCCCGCCTCGACCCCCGAGGCAGAACTCGTCCAGCTCATGGTGGGACGCAGCATCGACCAGCAGTACCCGCGCGAACGCCCCGAAACGGGGCCGCCGTTGCTCTCCGTCCGCGGACTCACCCGCAACGGGGTCTTCCACGACATCAGCTTCGAGGTGAAGGCCGGTGAGGTCGTCGGCCTCGCCGGACTCGTCGGAGCGGGCCGGACCGAGGTCGCCCGCGCCGTCTTCGGCGCCGACCCCTACGACACCGGGACCGTCGACGTACGGGGCGAGCGCCTCGGCAAGCACGACGTGACCGCCGCCATGGGCGCCGGGATCGGGCTCGTCCCCGAGGACCGCAAGGGCCAGGGCCTCGTGCTGGACGCCTCCGTGCAGGAGAACCTCGGCCTCGTCACCCTCCGCTCGGCGACCCGCTCCGGGATCGTCGACGTCAAGGGACAGCGCACCGCCGCCGCCCGCATCGCCGAGCAGCTCGGTGTACGGATGGCCGGCCTCGGCCAGCACGTCCGCACCCTGTCCGGTGGCAACCAGCAGAAGGTCGTCATCGGGAAGTGGCTCCTGGCCGACACCCGTGTGCTGATCCTCGACGAGCCGACGCGCGGGATCGACGTCGGAGCCAAGGTCGAGATCTACCAGCTCATCAACGAGCTGACGGCCTCCGGCCACGCCGTCCTGATGATCTCCAGCGACCTGCCCGAGGTCCTCGGCATGAGCGACCGGGTGCTGGTCATGGCCCAGGGCCGCATCGCCGGAGAACTCCCCGCGCACGAAGCCACCCAGGACGCCGTGATGGCACTCGCCGTCAGCGCCGCCCCGGTAACAGCACCCACCGAGCACACAGAGAACGCAGAGGAGAGCCCCCGTGGCCACTGACACGCATCCGAGCAAGGCGGGCGCGGCCGGCGCCGGACACACCCTCCGCCGCCTCCTGCTCGACAACGGCGCCCTCAGCGCGCTGGTCGTCCTCCTGGTGGCGATGTCGCTGCTCTCCGGCGACTTCCTCACCACCCAGAACCTCCTGAACGTCGGCGTCCAGGCCGCGGTGACCGCGATCCTCGCGTTCGGTGTCACCTTCGTCATCGTCTCGGCGGGCATCGACCTCTCCGTCGGCTCGGTCGCCGCGCTATCGGCCACCGTCCTCGCCTGGTCGGCGACGTCCGCGGGCGTGCCCGTCTGGCTGGCGGTCATCATCGCCGTCGCCACCGGCATCGCCTGCGGCTTCGTCAGTGGCGCCCTCGTCGCGTACGGAAAGCTGCCCTCCTTCATCGCGACGCTGGCCATGCTCTCGGTCGCCCGGGGCCTGTCCCTGGTCATCTCCCAGGGCAGGCCGATCCCCTTCCCCGACTCCGTCTCCGTACTCGGTGACACGCTCGGCGGCTGGCTGCCCGTCCCGGTCCTCGTGATGATCGCCATGGGCCTGATAGCCGCACTCATCCTGGCCCGCACCTACATCGGCCGCTCCATGTACGCCATCGGCGGCAACGAGGAAGCGGCCCGGCTCTCCGGACTGCGCGTCAAGAAGCAGAAGCTGGCCATCTACGCCCTGTCCGGCCTCTTCGCCGCCGTCGCGGGCATCGTCCTCGCGTCCCGTCTGGTCTCCGCGCAGCCGCAGGCGGCGCAGGGATACGAACTCGACGCGATCGCCGCGGTCGTCATCGGCGGCGCCAGCCTCGCGGGCGGCGTCGGCAAGGCGTCAGGCACCCTGATCGGCGCACTCATCCTCGCGGTGCTGCGCAACGGCCTCAACCTCCTGTCCGTGTCCGCCTTCTGGCAGCAGGTCGTCATCGGCGTCGTCATCGCCCTCGCGGTGCTCCTCGACACGCTGCGCCGCAAGGCCGGATCCGGGGCCGCTTCCGCCGGCGGCTCGTCCGCCGCGCCCGGATCACCCGGGAAGGGGCGAAAGGGAGCGATGCAGCTCGGCGTCGCGGTGGTCTGCCTGGCCGCCGTCATCGCCGCCGTGACCTTCTTCAAGTCCGGTTCCTCCGGCGGCACCACCAAGGTGGGCATGTCGCTCTCCACCCTGAACAACCCCTTCTTCGTCCAGATGAAGGAGGGCGCGCAGGAGGAGGCCGAGGCGGCCGGGGTCGACCTCACCGTCACCGACGCCCAGAACGACGCCTCGCAGCAGGCCAACCAGCTGGAGAACTTCACCAGTTCCGGAGTGGACTCCGTCATCGTCAACCCGGTGGACTCCGACGCGGTCGGTCCCGGTGTCCGAGGTGCCAACAAGGCCGGCATCCCGGTGGTCGCCGCCGACCGCGGGGTCAACAAGGCCGAGACCGCGACGCTCGTCGCCTCCGACAACGTGGCAGGCGGCAAGCTCGCCGCCAAGTCGCTCGCCGACCGGCTCGGCGGCAAGGGCAGCATCATCGTCCTCCAGGGCACCGCCGGCACCTCCGCCAGCCGTGAACGCGGCGCGGGCTTCGCCGAAGGCATCAAGGCGTACCCGGGCATCAAGATCGTGGCGACCCAGCCGGCCGACTTCGACCGCACCAAGGGCCTGGACGTCATGACCAACCTGCTCCAGTCCCACCCCGGGATCACCGGCGTCTTCGCCGAGAACGACGAGATGGCGCTCGGCGCGGTCAAGGCACTGGGCAGCAAGGCCGGGAAGACCGTCTCGGTCGTCGGCTTCGACGGAACCCCCGACGGCCTGACGGCGGTCGAGGCGGGCACGCTGTACGCGTCCGTGGCCCAGCAGCCCAAGGAACTGGGGAAGATCGCAGTACAGAACGCGGTCCGGGCGGCCGACGGCAAGAAGGTCGACAGCATGGTGAAGGTGCCGGTCAAGGTCGTCACCCGGCAGAACGTCGCCGACTTCTCCTGATCACGGAAGGCACTACCCAGATGTACGGGAACGATGACTCCGCCCCCTCCGCCCCCTCCCGGTACGACCTCCTGGTCGTCGGCTCGGCCAACGCCGACCTGGTCGTGGGCGTCGAACGCCGCCCCGGACCGGGCGAGACGGTGCTCGGCTCCGACCTCGTCGTCCATCCCGGCGGCAAGGGCGCCAACCAGGCGGTCGCCGCCGCCCGCCTCGGTGCCCGTACGGCGCTGCTGGCACGGGTCGGCGACGACGCCCACGGGCGGCTGCTGCGGGCCTCGCAGCAGGAGGCGGGCGTCGACACCGGCGGAGTCCTCGTCGGCGGGGCGCCGACGGGAGTCGCCCTCATCACCGTCGACCCCTCGGGAGACAACAGCATCGTCGTGTCCCCGGGAGCCAACGCCCGGCTGACCCCCGAGGACATCAGGGCCGCGGGTCCTCTGTTCGCATCGGCCCGCGTCGTCTCCGCACAACTGGAGATCCCGCTGGACACCGTCGCGGAGACGGCCCGCGCCCTCGGCCCGGGCGCGCGGCTGGTCCTCAATCCCTCCCCGCCCGCGCCGCTCCCCGACGAGGTGCTGGCCGCCTGCGACCCGCTGGTGGTCAATGAGCACGAGGCGCGCTTCATCCTCGGGGAGAGCGCGGGCACCACCCCGGAGTCCTGGGCGCGGGGGCTCACCGCCCTCGGACCGCGTTCGGTTGTGATCACTCTGGGCGCGGAAGGCGCCCTGGTCTCCGACACCCGCGCCGGCGACCCCGTACGGGTGCCGAGCCCCCGTGTTGAGGCCGTGGACACCACGGGCGCAGGTGACGCGTTCACCGCCGCCCTCGCCTGGCGGCTCGGCCTGGGCGAGGAACTCACCGACGCCGCCGCGTACGCCGTACGGGTCGGCGCGGCAGCCGTCACCAAGGAGGGCGCGCAGGCGTCCTTCCCCACCGTGGAAGAGGTCTCGGCACTGTGAAGAAGTCAGGCATCCTGAACCGCCACCTCGCGGGCGCCCTGGCCGGACTCGGCCACGGCGACGGCGTCCTCATCTGCGACGTGGGCATGCCCATACCGCCGGGACCCCGCGTGGTCGACCTGGCCTTCCGGGCCGGCGTCCCGTCGTTCGCCGAGGTCCTCGACGGGCTGCTGGACGAGCTGGTCGTGGAGGGCGCGACGGCGGCCGAGGAGATGGCGGAGGCCAACCCGGAAGCCGCCCGTCTGCTGGCCGCCCGCCTCCCCGACCTGGCTTTCGTGCCGCACGAACAGCTGAAGGCGCTCACGGCATCCGCCCGCCTGGTGGTACGGACGGGGGAAGCCCGGCCGTACGCGAACGTGCTGCTGAGGTGCGGGGTCTTCTTCTGACGCCGCGCCTCACTCCGGCACGGCCGGCCGGCCGTGCCGGAGGTCGAGGTGAACGGAGGTCAGCCTGGCTCCCCTCTTCCCAACGAGTGACGCCGGCAGTCGAGTAGCGACGCGCCGGACACCACGGCCTGCCTCAGTTCTTGCGGGCCGTCACCAGGGCGAAGGACAGGAACTCCCCGCCGTCCTCCTTGAGCATGTCGATCACGGGCTGATTCGCCTTCCGGCCGTCCGGCCGGTGCTCGGCACACGCCTCGGACCAGAGCAGCCAGTCCCGCCAGGCGTCCTGCTGCAGACGCGCGGACGTGACACGCACCAGCTCGGTGACGTCCCACTGGAAGCGCCACCACTCGGCGGTGTGCCACGCGACGGCCTCCCAGCCGACCACCTGCTTGATGTGGGGCGGGATCGCTCCGAGGTCGCGTACCTCGCGTGTCATGGCGGGCGTGGCGATGCCCAGTTGTCCGCCCGGGCGCAGGAACCGTGCCAGGTAGGGCAGGTAGCTGTCCGAAGTCCCGAAGTACTCGAACGCGTCGATGCTCACGATCGCATCGAAGCTCTCCTCCTCGAACGGCAGGACGTGCGCCTCGGCCCGCACGGCCTCCACCCGGTCACCGACCCCCGCCTCGGCGAAGACGGCGGCGGCGTCCTCGGGGGCGATCCACCAGTCGGCCGCGACGACGTGCGCTCCGTATTCGCGCGCCAGGAACACCGACGTCGCTCCCTTGCCGGACCCCAGGTCGAGGATCCGCATCCCAGGGCGCAGATCGAGATCCCGCGCCAGGTCCTCCAGGAGCCACAGCGGATTCGGGCCCATGTCGAGGCCGAGAAGCCACGCCGGGTCGTAGCGGGAGGAGCGGGGATAGCGTTCCGGGCGGACGAGTGCACTCAAGGCGGTCACGGAAACGAACCCAAGCCGAACCACCGTGCTGCCACAAGTGGTTTTCCGCGTCGGGGCACCGGCCCGGTACGCCTCGCATGCGCCCCTTGTGCGCCCCTCGGGGCCGGTGCGGCCGGATGGCGAAGCCGTTAGGATCTGCCTCATGACTGCCGGGTCGGCCACGGGCCACGTACGCGAGAGGTGCCCGGCCCCTGCGTGAGCGCGTGGCGGGCCCGAGCCCCGCCGCCCTGTCGTGTTTCCCCGCCCGGCGCCCGTTCGAGGCGCCCTCTTCCAGCGGAATCCACGACACGGAGACGTATCAGACATGTCCCACACGCAGCAGCAGGACGCACACACGGCCCAGCAGGGCGTCGACGTGGTCCAGTTGAACCATCACGCCGTATACGCCACCGACCGCAGCCTGTCCGCGGAGTTCATCGCCGCGGTCCTGGGCCTGGAGGTCGGCGCACCGTTCGGGCCGTTCCTGCCCGTCGATCTGGGGAACGGTGTGACGCTCGACTACTACCAACTGCGGGACGAGCCGGTGCAGTCGCAGCACTACGCCTTCCTCGTCCCCGACGCGCAGTTCGACACCATGATCGCCCGGCTCCGGGCGCTCGACGTCACCTACTACGCCGACCCCAATCACACCGAACCCGGCCGGATCAACCGCCTCTTCGGGGGCCAGGGGGCCTACTTCAAGGACCCGGACGGCCACAACATGGAGATCATGACCCGGCCCTACACCCGCCCCAGGTAGCCGCCCCCGTCATGCGTCCATGAGTCCGTCCACCAGCCCGGCCAGCGCCGAGGCCAGCGCGTCGAGCCCCGGGCCGGCCGGGCCGCCAGGCTCGGCCATGTACAGGTCGCGCCGGATCTCGATCATCAGCGCGCCGACCCGCCGGTCCGTCCCGTAGTGCTTCAGCGGCACGTACGTACCGGGGAAGGGGCTGTTCAGTCCTGTGCCGCCGAATCCGGAGAACGCCGCCTCCGCCAGGGCCAGGAGCCCCGGCGGAGTGTGGAAGCCGTCGGTCCCCAGACAGACCGGAGGGCGCGGGCCGGTGCCGTGCAGTTCGTAAGGGAGCGCGGTGGACGGATAGGAGTGGACGTCGATGACGACGGCGCGTCCTGTGGCGGCGAGCCGTTCGTCGACGGCTGCGGTCATCGCGTGCGCGTACGGGTGGAAATAGCGGTCGAGCAGCGGCTCCGGATCCGCCCCGGGCGGGCGGAGCCGCTCCCGGTGTGTGGTGCGGGTGTAGACCGCACCCATGCCGGAGGCCAGCATCTCCTCCCGGTCGTCAGGGAACCGTTCGGGGTCGACGACCAGTCGAGACAGCCCGTTGACGAAGCGCCAGGGGGGCACGGCGCAGAACTCGATGGCCCTGGAGGCCAGGTCGGCCGTGTGGGAGTCCGTTATGTGGTCGAGCTCGGCTTCGAGCGCCCCGTCGTCGAGCACGATGCCACCGCGCACCCGCTGCGGGATGACCCGGGAGGAGTGCGGGACGTGCAGCAGCACCGGCGACCCGGAGGCGCCGGGCATCAGCTGGAAGGGGGAGGGCTCTGGGTTCAACGTTCGGTCCTCGTTCGTACGGAGGGGGAGTGAAGGGCGCCGGCGTCGCTCAGCCGCTCGCCCCGGGGCCGCCGGAGGCGAGCCTGTCGTTCAGGTCGCGGGACAGGGAGGCGCCGAGGGACCGGGTCCGCGACAGCAGGCCTCGGAACGACGTGATCCGGCGGAAGGACTCGCTGTACGGCATCTGGTCCTCCAACGGGAGCTGGAGGACCGCCAGGCGCCTCACATCCACGCGGGAGGAACTCGACGCGTGAGTTCCCGCGTGACGGCCGTTCGCCGTCGCCCTGAGGCAGCCGGCGAGGAAGTGGGCATCGAGTTTGCCGGGTTCCACCCGCAGGGCGAAGAGCTGCGTTCCCAGAGCGAGCGGTGGCCCCTCGTGCACCCATGCGTCGAACGCTCGGACCACACCCGCCACGACGACGTCGCCCTCCTCGGCGATCGCCTGGTGCTCCGGGCCGGACAGCCAGGCACCGGGTGAACCGTCCAGCAGGAGGTCCGTCACGGTCAGGTAGGGGATCGAGTGCTCCCGGGGGTCGCGGAGGATCTCGGCGGACTCCGCGGGCTGTGCGCCGGCCCTCAGAGTGAGGGCGCCGGCTCTGGCCAGGTCGCCGACCGTCGCGGTCGGGTGACGGCCCGGGGCAGGGCGCGCGGCGTCCACGCCGGCGAGTGCGGTGCCCAGCTCCCGCAGGGACGCCAAGGCCGCGTCCAGCTCGCCCCAGCGTGCGGCGGTCTCCTGTCCGAGCAGCTCGGGACGCGCGGCGACGTACCGGCCGGGCGTCACATCGACCTCGTCGTCCAGGAGATCCAGCAGCGGAACACGGAGCGCTCCGTGCGGCAGCCGCGCGGCAGGACGGTCCAGACTCTCCAGCGAGGAGAGGACCAGGTCCTCGACCACATCCCAGTCCGGCCCCCGGCCGCCGGTCCGCGAGTGCGACGAGCCGTCGATCAGCATGGCGTCGTCGGCTCCGTGGCCGGCGTTCCCGTCAGGCGCGCGCAGGACCCACAGCTGGAGCGAGACGCTGTGAGGCTGTGCGCAGCCCGGTGGCAGGGCGACCACGGCACGCAGGAGGCCGTGACGGAGGAGGGAACCGCGTATCCGGCGGCCGGCACGGCGCGAGGCGACGGCCGGCGGAAGAACCACCACGGCGGTGCCGCCGGGGCGCAGATGGGCCAGAAGGTGCTGCACCCAGGCGAGTTCGGGTTCGGTGCGGGGCGGGAGCCCATACGCCCACCGGGGGTCGGTGGCCAGCTCCTCGTAACCCCAGTCGCGTTCGTTGAAGGGCGGATTGCACAGCGCGATGTCGGCCTTCAGGTCCGGGTAGGGGTCCTCACGGAGTGAGTCACCGGCAGCGATCCCGGCTCGCACGTCCCGGTCGTCTCCGGCGAACTCCAGGCGCGCGCCCGCCAGCGCCGCCAGCGCTCCGTCTGTTTCGCAGCCGTACAGCTCGACCCGTTCACCGTCGCGCCCGGCCGCCGCCGCGGCGGAGAGCAGGTGCGCCGAGCCGCAAGCGGGATCGAACGCCGTGAGAGCGGTCTGTCCGCGCCCGGTGCGCGCACGCAGCGCGATGCGCGCCATCAGCGAGGCGAGCCGGGGCGGGGTCGCGCTGATCTGGCGCACATGGGCGTCCAGCCAGCGTTGCAGCAGGAAGTCGAAGGTCTCGGCGGGCCCTTCGTGTCTCCCGAGTTCCACCGCTTCGGCCACGAGAGCCAGCGCCCGCCCGGAGAGTGGAGGCGCGGTGGCGCGGTGCCGAGAGCCGCGCATGCGGTGTGCGGCGTCGGCGATGGCGAGGCCCGCCTCGTCCCGGCTGCCCAGTGCCTCGAACCGGGGCCACAGCAGTTCTAGGCCGCCGGCCGCCTTCAGTCTGCTGTTGTCCCTCAGCCATCGCTCCACCTCGTCCAGAGCGAACTGGGGTTTGACGTCCGTCCCGCCGATCCGGGCGGGGAAGGAGTCATGGCGCCGACGCCAGTTGCTCACCGCTGCCCGGCCGACCCCGGCGATCCGCGCGATTTCGGCCAGGCTGACCGGCACGGTGTCGGGGGAAGCCATCGGGATCTCCAAAGGGCTGGACGGCATGACGAGGAGGCCGCTCGAACGGGCAGGCTACTTCGTCATTGACTTCGTTCACAGCACCATGTGGCCGGCCGGCGGCCGCGTGAGGCGTCGCGGAGGAGGCCGATGCGCGCGGGCCGGCCGGAACCGGCGCAGCGGCCCGCGCGGGCGGGGTCAGCTCGCCCAGACCTCGGCGTCGTCGGCCGGGACGGTGGAGGCGAGCTTCAGCTC
>NZ_JBHWZS010000119.1:0-23755 GCF_042728155.1 Streptomyces sp. NPDC060209 | reverse complement strand
GCTACGCGAGCCGTCAGTTGTGGCCGAAGCGCTTCTGGTGCTTGCGGGCAACGTCGGACGGGCTGCCCTGAGCCTGCGACTGCGGCTGGGTCTGCGACTCGTACGCCGTCGACTTGGCCTCCTCCGCGCCACGCTCGGCGGCGGACGCGCGGTCGTGCTGGCTGCCCTGCTTGCGGTTCTTGTTCTTCGCCATCGTGATTCCTCCTGTGGGAGATCTGGGGTCCAGAACCGCTGTCAGATTCACATAGCACCGCAAAGGCCGCATGTTGGATCATTACCGAGTGTAGTAGGCGGGGTATCATGCGCCGTTTTCGGATCCGCCACGCCGATGATCGAGTTCCGGACCTTAACGCCCGTGCCGTCGGGCAGACTCGAAGGAAACCCTGAGTAAGCGAACCCCGGGTCGGCGGACCCACCCCCCATGTCCGGGCCCGCTGATCCGCTCCCGAACTGGAAGAGGGTGGAACGCGTGGACCGTTGCGTCGTCCTGGTGGACGCCGGCTACTTGCTGGGCGCAGCCGCGAGCCTGCTGGCAGGAGAGCCCGCCCGTTCCCGCATCACCGTCGACCACGCCGCCCTGATCCAGGGCCTGCGCGAGCGCGCCGAGGCCGATACGGAACAGCCGCTGCTGCGCATCTACTGGTTCGACGGCGCCCCCGACCGCGTACCGCAGCCCGAGCACCGCAGGCTGCGGGTCATGCCCCGGGTGACCGTTCGGCTGGGCGCCCTCACCCGCAGTGACGGACGGTGGGCGCAGAAGGGCGTCGACGCGGCCATGCACGCCGAGCTGACCGAGCTGGCCAGGAACCGGGCCTGCTCCGATGTGGTGCTCGTGACCGGTGACGGCGATCTGCTGCCCGGTCTCATGTCCGCCAAGGAGCACGGCGTCGCCGTCCACCTCTGGGCCGTGCAGGCGGCCGACGGCGACTACAACCAGTCCGAGGACCTGGTCGCCGAGGCCGACGAGCGACGGGTGCTCGACCGGGCCTGGATCACCAAGGCCGTACGGGCCAAGGAGACGGGCGGGGTCTGCGCGCCCCCGCCGGTCCCGCGCCCCGAGATCGCCGCGATCCTCTCCGCGCCGCTGCCCGAGGCCGCACTCGCGGCCTCCGCCGAGCGGGCGTCGGAGGCCCAGGCCGCCGCGGCCCGCAACGGCGGCACCGGCGCACCGGCCGACGAGGCCGCCCCCCACCCGCAGCCGGCGCCCGGCCACAAGGGCGTGCCCACCCCCAAGGACCTGGCGAGCCTGCGCGCGCCGGGCGCACAGGCCGCGCAGCACCCCGTACCGCAGCCCGTCGCCAACGCGACCCTGCGCTGGTCCTCCGACAAGGGCTGGGTGGAGCGCGGAGGGCCGCTCGGCGAGCCGGCCGAGACCGCGTCCCTGCCGACCCTGGCCCAGCTCACCAGTGCGGAACAGCGCTGGGCGGACCGGGAGGAGGACATCACCACCGTAGGAGGTGACCCCTTCGAGGTCGGCCAGGTCTTCGCCCGGCGCTGGATGGAGCGGCTGCCGGAGACGGTCCACCTGCAGAAGCTGTCCACCATGTACCCCCGCATCCCGCACCGCATCGACGGCGAACTCCTGAGGTACGCGGCCCGCTTCGGGCTCCTCGCGCACAAGGACGACCAGATCGACGAGCACGACCGCTATGCCATCCGGGCGGGGTTCTGGCGCGAGATCGACGTACGGGCCGCCGCCGAGCACGTCCCCGCGGGGGAGTGAGCGGGTCGGCACTGCCCGGCCCCGGACGCAATACGGGGCATCCGACCCCGTAGTCTCATACCTCGTGAGTACGGGCACAGCACAGGCTACGGGCGCAGCGCAGGCCATGGGCACGGCACAGGAACAGTCCGTGTGCGCGGTGCGTGATCTGGTCAAGACCTACCCCGCCGTCCGCGGCCGACGCGGCCGAGCAGCCACTCCCGAGGTGCGCGCCACCGACGGGGTATCCCTCGATGTCCGGCGCGGCGAGATCTTCGGACTTCTCGGTCCCAACGGTGCGGGCAAGTCCACACTCGTACGTCAGCTCACCGGACTGATGCGCCCGGATTCCGGGAGCGTCGAGGTGCTGGGACACGACCTCGTGCGCCATCCCGAGCGGGCCTCGCGGCTCGTCGGCTACCTCGGCCAGGAGTCCACCGCCCTCGACGAGCTGACCGTGTCGCTCGCCGCGGAGACCACCGGGCGCCTCAGGGGCCTGCCGCTCCGGGTGGCGCGCGCCGCGCGTGACGACGTACTGGAGGAGCTCGGAATCACGGAGCTCGCCGGGCGCCCGCTCAAGAAGCTGTCGGGCGGACAGCGGCGGCTCGCCTGTTTCGCCGCGACGCTGGTCGGTGAGCGCCCCGTGCTGGTGCTGGACGAGCCGACGACCGGTATGGACCCCGTCGCCCGGCGCTCCGTCTGGTCCGCCGTCGACCGGCGGCGGGCCGAGCACGGGGCGACGGTGCTGCTCGTGACCCACAACGTCATCGAGGCCGAGACGGTCCTGGACCGGGTGGCCGTCATGGAACGCGGCAAGGTCATCGCCTGCGACACCCCGGCCGGGCTCAAGGAACGGGTGGCCGGTGAGGTCCGGGTCGAGCTGGTGTGGCGCGAGCGCGCGCCGCTGGACGTCCCGGAGGTGGCCGCGCTCCGCGAGTCCGCGCAGGAGTCCGGGCGCAGGTGGGTGCTGCGGCTCGGACCCGACGAGGCGCGGGCAGCGGTTGCCGCGGTGACCGGCGGGGCGGCTTTCTCCTCGCTCGACGACTTCACGCTGGCCACGCCCAGCCTCGAGGACGTCTATCTGGCGCTCGGCGGGGACGCTGCCAGGGCCGAGGGGCTGGTGAAGGCGTGATCAGGACGGTGAACGTGTCGGGATTCGTGTCGGAGTCGAACGGGAGCACTGCCAGGTGACGAGCATCGTTCCCACGGATTCCGCGAAGGTGACGCCGAAGGTGCGGACCTCCGGCGTACGGAACGGCCGGCCCGCCCGCACCGCCCCCGCGGCGCTGGCACCGCGGGCCAGGCTGCTGCCGTCACTGGCCGCCGTGTACCGGGCGCAGTTGTCGCGGGCGAGGGTCGCGCGCATCCCGCTGCTGTTCGTCGCGACCTTCCAGTCGGTCGGGATCATGGTGCTGATGCGCGGGGTCGTCGACGGCGGCTCGGAGGCACGGTCCGTCGTCGCCGGGTCCAGCGTGCTGGTCGTGGCCTTCGTCGCGCTCAATCTGCTCGCCCAGTACTTCGGCCAGCTCCGGGCCGGCGGCGGGCTCGACCACTACGCGACCCTGCCGGTGCCGCCCGCCGCGGTGGTGCTGGGTGCGGCGGGGGCGTACGCCTCGTTCACCGTGCCCGGCACGATCGTCACCGCGGTGGCGGGCAGTGCGCTGTTCGGTCTTCCGATGACGCATCTGTGGGTGCTCGTCGCGGTCATCCCGCTCTCCGGGGCCGCGCTCTCCGGACTGGGCGCCGCGCTGGGGCTGCTGGCGCCGAGGCAGGAGCTCGCGACGCTGCTCGGGCAGCTCGGCATGTCGGCCGCGCTGCTCCTGGGCGTGCTGCCGGCCGAGCGGCTGCCCGGGCCCATCGGGTGGGCGCGCGACCTGCTTCCCTCGACCTACGGCGTCGAGGCGCTGTCCCATTCCTTCGACGCCCATCCCGACTGGGCGGTCGTCGCCCTCGACCTCGCGGTGTGCGCGGTGGTCGGCGTGCTCTCGCTGGCCGTGGCCACGTGGGCCTACCGGCGTGCGGCGGTCCGGTGAGGCGGTGATCGTGGCGGCCTGGCACGATGGCACCGTGACCGCACCGTTGACGCCGCCGCACCAGCCCCAGCCGAACGACCCGTGGCAGGCCCCGCCGTCCGGGTCGCATGTCCTGCCCGGTGGGAATCCGGGCGCGGAGGAGCGGCGGGCGGAGCTCCGGCAGAGCGCGGTGATCGCCGCGGTCCTGACGGTCGCGGGTGTCGGCCTCGGGCTGCTCTGGCTGTGGCTGGCGCCACGGGTACCGCTCGTCTCCGACGACACCGCCGTGTTCCTCAAGAACAGCGAGGGCGAGGAGGCCATCGGGGCCGACGGCACGTTCGTGCTGCTGGCACTCGCCTTCGGTCTCGTCTCGGCGGTCGCCGTCTTCCTCTTCCGCCGGCGCGGTGGCATCCCCCTGGTGGTGGGCCTCGCCCTGGGCGGGCTGCTCGCCTCCCTGCTGGCGTGGGGAATCGGCACCTGGTTCGGGCCGACGTCCGATGTGGTGGCCCACGCCAAGGAGGTCGGCAAGGGGGTCACCTTCGACGCGCCGCTGAAGCTGCACGCGGTGGGGGCGGCGATGCTCGCCTGGCCCATCGCGGCGATGATCGTCCACCTGGGGCTGACGGCTCTGTTCGGGCCGCGTGATCCCGAGCCGGAGTGGGAGGTCCCGTACGGGGCACCGCACGCCGAACCGGGGACCGGGAGCGCGTTCGGGCCGGCCGGTATCGCCGACGAGCCGGGAGCCGAGGGCGGCCGGCCGTCGGACGGGCCGGGCCCGGGGCGGCCGTAGCCCAGTCCCGGAGCCGGCCGTCCTCCGGCGTCGTCGGGTACTTCTCCCGCTTACGGCCCGTGCCGATTTCCCCAGGGCCGTTTCCGTCCCGGGGTCAGGGGCAGGCGAGTGGGTGAGCACCTACGAAAGGACCGACATGAGCGCCGGAGAGAAGACCAAGGCCAAGACCGAGCAGATCGTCGGGAAGGCCGTACGCAAGGTGGCCCACGCGGTCGGCGACGACACCACCGCGGCCAAGGGAGCGGCCCTGGAGGCCCGGGGCAAGGGCCGGGACACCAAGGAGAAGTCGAAGGACACCTTCAAGCACTGACCGCACGCCGGCGGTAGAGGCTTCCCCGGACCGGCGCGGCCAGGGTCAGCGGGTTGTGCCCGCGGCGCACCGCACACAGGTCGTCGCTGCCGGACGTACCTCCAGACGGCCCGGTGGGATCGGCTCACGGCACCGCTCGCAGCGGCCGTAGTCGCCCCGCTCCAGCCGCTCCAGCGCCCGGTCCACCTCATCCAGGTGGTTCCGCGCCTGAGCCAGCAGCGAGGCGACATGGGCCCGCTCGAAGGCGGTGCTCGCTCCCTCCGGGTCGTGCTCGTCGTCGACCGCCACCAGTGCGTTCGCCTCGACGATTCCGTCGAAATCGCTGTGCAGAGCCGCGACACGGGCTTCCGTGTCGCGGCGCTCTGCCTCCAGCCGCTCGCGGACGGTGGCGCGGTCACCCGGTCCGGCACGCACAGCGGGACAAAAGTCGTTCACCTGTGTGGTAACGGCCGCGCCCGGGGTCCGCATTCCGCACGTCCCCCACGCCGGCCGTGCCACGCGGACGCTTCCCGCTACTGCCGGCCGATCGGGGCCAGGGACGCTTCCGTCAGGGTGGCCAGGTCCGAGGGGGAGAGCTCGACCTCCAGGCCCCGGCGGCCCGCCGAGACGCAGATCGTGGGATGCGACCCGGCCGACGCGTCCAGCACCGTGCGCAGGCGTCTGCGCTGGCCCAGGGGAGAGATGCCGCCCCTCACGTAGCCCGTGGTGCGCTCCGCCGCGGTCGGGTCCGCCATGGCCGCCCGCTTGCCGCCCACCGCCGATGCCAGAGCCTTCAGGTCCAGTGATCCCGCGACGGGGACGACGGCGACGACCAGTTCACCGTCGACGTCGGCGACCAGGGTCTTGAACACCCGGTCGGCCGCGACCCCGAGGGCCTCGGCCGCCTCCTCGCCGTAGGACGGGGACGAGGGGTCGTGGTCGTACGAGTGGACCGTGAACGCGGTACCGGCCGCGGTCAGAGCGACCGTGGCCGGTGTCCCGCCGGGCTGCTGCTTCCTGGACTTCTTCGCCACCGGGCCGGTCCTCGGATCAGTTGGGGTGCGTGGGGTCGCGGGTCAGGTCGATCGCCGGCAGCGACGGCAGGTGCCGGATGACGGCGGTCTCCTTGCGCAGGAGCGCCAGCTCCTCACGCAACCGGGTCGCGGTGTCCGGGGCCTGGAGCAGCCGCTGCTTCGACGGGACGTCGAGCACCGCGGCGGCGGCCACCAGATACGAGACGACGGACGGGTCGTCCGGCAGGTCCGCGCCGGTCGTCAGGGAACGCTCGCTCGCTCCGGCCAGCCGCTTCTGGTAGCTGCGGAAGGCACGCAGGACCCCCTCCGCGAGGGCGCCCGCCTCGTCCGTGGACGATTCCTCACCCTCGGCGGCTCCCGGATCCTCGGGCAGTTCCTCGACCTCGGCCGTCAGGAACGGGCCGCTCGCGTCGACCGAGAGCAGCCGGACCCGGGTGGTGCCGGTCGCCAGGACCTCGTAGCTGCCGTCGGCGCGCTCACGGATCTTCGCCGCGTCCGCGACGCAGCCGACCCGGTGGAAGGTCTGGATGGGATCGGGCCCGAAGCCGTCGCCCGGGGCCCGCTCCGCGGGAGGTGCGTAGGCGACGGTGTCCGGCATCCCGGTGGCCGTCGGGGCGGTCTCGCGGCCGTCGCGGATCGCGACCACCACGAAGCGGCGCGGTTCGTCCTCGTCGATCTCGAGCAGCCCGCGCATCATGGCGCGATAACGCTCCTCGAAGACGTTGAGGGGCAGCACGAGGCCGGGGAACAGCACCGCGTTCAGCGGGAAGAGAGGCAGGCGAGCGGTGGTCACAGCGGCCAAGCCTAATGGCCGCGGCGCCCGCCGTGTTCCGGCCTCCCGCACAGAGGCGTGGAAGAGGCCACCCGGAGCCGGACATCCGCCCGCGCGTCGAGGAATCCCCCGAGTGCCTCCCCGGTCACGGACGCCCACGGGAACGAGGTCGCGTACGGCCCGATCAGCCTGAACTGCTCCAGCGCCTCGGCCGCGCGGCCCCGTGCGACCAGGACGTAGGCGAGGAGGTTGCGCACCTCCGCCGGCCAGGGGTCACCGGCGGGGAATCCGGCCGAGAGCCTGATCGCGAGGTCGGCTGCGGCGTCGACCCGGTCGACCTGCACGGAGTTCGCCCGCGCGGTGGCCTTCTCGTCCCGCAGCAGGGCGAATGCCGCCCGTACGGGGAGCGCCTGCACCAGGGAGTCCCCGGCGGCGTCCTCGGCCGCCCGCTCGGCGAAGTCGAAGCACTCGCGGTGCGAGCCGTACCACTCGGCCGAGAGGTACCGGAGCGCGGCGACATGGCTGCCGTAGTGGTGCGGGCAGCGGCGCACCGCCTGCTCCCACAGCGACTCGAAGACCGTGTGCGGGGCATGCGTGCCCCGGGCGTGGTCGAGCGCGAGCCGCCACGGCACCGGGTCACGGGGGTCGGCCTCGGCCGCCGCCGTGATCAGCGGGCCCACCTCGCGCAGCAGCTCGGCGTGGGCGGGGGACTCCCACGCGCGGCGCACCGCCAGCGCGGCCTTGACGAGCAGCGCGTCCGGGTCGCGCGGGGCGGCGGCCAGCCAGCCGGTGAGCCAGCCGTCGCGGCTGCGCGCGAAGGCGACCAGCCGGGCCAGGGTGCGGTCGCGGGTCTCCCAGTCGGTGGCGTCCCGGGTGGTGGCGAGGAGTTTGGCCGCAGGTTCGAAATCACCAAGGGCCGCCGCCACCAACGCGGGGGAGAGCCGCTCGTCGGGGGCGTCGAGCATCACCGCGTCGTCCGCCGACAGCCCGGCGGACAGCCCGGGGCCGTGCCGGAACGTGCGCGCGGAGCTCAGCAGTGCACGGAGGAAAGCCATGGTGCAGACCATTGAAAAGCCCTGGTGGGGGCGGCGCCAGAGGGGCTCTGTGAAGCTTCTGTAGCGAGTGGAAGGGTTGCCCTGAGCGAGGTCAAGAAAGCGCAAAGGAAGCGTCCGTGGCTGGCTCGATTCCGACCTTCCGTTGCCGATATCCGTCTGCCCTGCCGGACTTCGACCGGCCTTTCGACCACCGCGCCGACAGGGATCCGGGAGGACGGGACGCCGTCCTCCCGGTCAGCCGCGCCGCAGCAGCCGGGACGCGCCCGCCGCCACCGTCGTGGCCAATATCCACCCCAGCAGTACGAGAGCCGCCGCCGTCCACTGCCAGCCCCCCTCCAGCAGCCAGTAGCCGTCCTGCCCGAGATCGATCACCGGCACCAGCAGATCCAGCGCGTACAGCGCGGGATTCCACTGCGGATGCTCGCTCCCCTTGATCGACTCCGGGTGGTACTGCGAGAAGGCCACCGCGCCCGCCGCCCACAGCACCGCCATCCAGACCAGGGCACGCCCGGGCCGGTAGCCGTACGCCACCGTCCAGTCCTGCAGGTAGCCCCAGATCCTTCCCGCGGGCGGTAGCGTCTCGCGCCGGCGCCGCTGCTTGGCCAGCAGCACCTCACGGGCGTCCGCGTCCTCCCCGCAGCTGCGGAGCACCGCCGCGAGGCGCTCGTACGGCTCCGGGACGTACTCCGGGGTCGCGGCCAGCACCCACTCCAGGCGCCGGGACAGCGGGAAATGGCCGTACGGGACGAGGTTCTCGTACACGAAGCCGCCCATGGCCAGGCCGCCCGGGCCCGGCCAGCTGGTCGACACGTCGATCAGCGTCACGACCTTCGCGCCGTTCAGGACGACGCGGCCCTCCCGCGGGCGCTCCGCGTTGAACCGCAGCTCGGGGCTGACGATCCGGCGCAGCGACAGCTCCTCACGGTCGGCGAGCACGAACCGGGCCTTGTGCAGGTCCACCGCGTCCCCGAACCGCCCGTCGTCGAGCCTCACCGCGCCCCGGCACTCGAAGACCTGCGCGCGTGTTCCGCGCGCAGGACCGCCGCCACGCGCGACACCGAACGGGGGAGTGGTGCCCTGGTTCCCCGTGTCGATGCTCACCCAGGCCTCCGTCATGTACAGCGTGCGCTCCACGCTCAGCTGCGGGGCGTTCAGGGCCCGCCGCCCGTCCGTGGCGCGCAGCCGGCTGCCGCGCAGGCTCAGCGAACCGCCGACCTTCGCCCCGCGCAGGCTCAGCTCGCCGCGCGTCTCGATCATCTCGGCCTGCAGATCCTGCGCCACCGACATCCCGTCGCCCACGAAGGCGCGGCCCCGGCGGTCGGGGCCGATACGGATCTGGTTGATCAGCAGGTCCGTGCCGATCTGGGCGTCGGTCAGCCGGATACCGCGCTCGACCCGGCAGCGCGGCAGATGCAGATCGCCCTCCGTGTGCAGCCGGGCCGCGTCCAGCCTCGGCACCGCGCAGCCCACCATCCGCAACGTCGTGAAATGGCACTCGGGCAGCACCACCTCCTGCTCGAAGCGGCAGCCCGTCAGCTCCACGTAGGGCGAGACGCGCCCGCCCGCCAGATCCAGTTTCCCCGTGATGCGGACGCCCCGGAGCTTCAGCGCGGCCACCCGTCCCGGCCGCGCCGCCGGCCCGCTGAGCAGCAGCCGTGCCACCGTCCGGGCGCCGACGCTCCGCTCCGGCCCCCAGCTGTGCGGGGCGAACGGATCGTCGCGCACCGGGTCGTGCGAGCGCAGATCGTAGGTGGTGCCGTTCCGGAAGGACTGCCACATGCCCAGCTCCGCGGCGCTGAGCCCGTCGGGGATCTCGCCGTCCTGCGGTTCGGTCACTGCCTCACCACCTCCGCCCGCGCGGAACGCCCCGCGCTTCGTGCAGTCGTTCTTCCCTCTGTGTGACCACGTGAACGCTAATGGTCAGCTGTGACAGCCGGGACATGTATCAGCCAGTGATACGGGCGACCGGACGCCGGAACCGGTCTGAGAGAATTGCGGTGTGATCTCTCGAATCGATCTGCGCGGCACCGCCCTCCCCGAGGGCGGCGACCTGCGCGACCTGCTGCCCCGTGCCGAGTTCGACGTGGAAGCCGCCCTGGAGACGGTGCGGCCCATCTGCGAGGACGTACGCCATCGTGGCTCCGCGGCAGTGATCGAGTGGGGAGAGAAATTCGACGGCGTGCGCCTCGACTCGATCCGGGTCCCCGCCGACGCGATCACCGGGGCGCTGGAGCGTCTCGATCCCGCCGTGCGGGCGGCGCTCGAGGAGTCCATCCGCCGCGCCCGCCTCGTCCACCGTGAGCAGCGCCGCACCACGCACACCACCCAGGTCGTCCCCGGCGGCACGGTCACCGAGAAGTGGGTGCCCGTCGAGCGCGTCGGGCTGTACGTCCCGGGCGGACGCTCGGTCTACCCGTCCTCCGTCGTGATGAACGTGGTCCCGGCCCAGGAGGCGGGTGTCGAGGGCATCGCCGTCGCGTCCCCGCCCCAGAAGGAGTTCGGCGGCCTCCCGCACCCCACGATCCTCGCCGCCTGCGCCCTGCTCGGCGTGGACGAGGTGTACGCCGCCGGCGGCTCCCAGGCCATCGCGATGTTCGCGTACGGCACCGAGGACTGCCTGCCCGTCAACCTCGTCACCGGCCCCGGCAACATCTACGTCGCCGCCGCCAAGCGTCTCCTCAAGGGCCGCATCGGCATCGACGCCGAGGCCGGTCCCACCGAGATCGCGATCCTCGCCGACGCGAGTGCCGACCCGGTGCACGTCGCCGCCGACCTGATCAGCCAGGCCGAGCACGACCCGATGGCCGCGGCCGTCCTCGTCACCGACTCCGAGGAGCTCGCCGCCGCCACCGAGGCCGAGCTGCGGCCCCAGGTAGCCGCGACCAAGCACGTCACGGACCGGATCGAGCCCGCGCTGGCCGGCCGCCAGTCCGCGATCGTCCTGGTCAACGACCTGGAGGACGGCCTCAAGGTCGTCGACGCGTACGCCGCCGAGCACCTGGAGATCCAGACGGAGAACGCCGCCGCCGTCGCCGACCGGGTACGCAACGCCGGCGCGATCTTCGTCGGCCCCTGGTCGCCCGTCTCCCTCGGCGACTACTGCGCAGGCTCCAACCACGTCCTGCCCACCGGCGGCTGCGCCTGCCACTCCTCGGGCCTGTCCGTGCAGTCCTTCCTGCGTGGCATCCACATCGTCGACTACACCCGCGACGCGCTCGCCGAGGTCACCCACCACGTGGTGACCCTGGCCGAGGCGGAGGACCTCCCCGCCCACGGCGCCGCACTCAAGGCCAGGTTCGGGTGGAAGGTTCCGCAGCAGTGAGCAACGACAGCACCACGCGCAATCCCTGGGACGACCTGCCGATCCGCGACGAACTGCGCGGCCAGTCCCCGTACGGGGCGCCCCAGCTCGACGTACCGGTCCGGCTGAACACCAACGAGAATCCGTACCCGCTGCCCGACGCGCTCGTCGACCGCATCGCCGAGCGGGTCCGCGAGGCCGCACGCGACCTCAACCGCTACCCCGACCGCGACGCCGTGGAGCTCCGCACCGAGCTCGCCCGCTACCTCACCCGCACCGCGGGACACGAGGTCGCCGCCGCCAACGTCTGGGCGGCCAACGGCTCCAACGAGGTCCTCCAGCAGCTGATGCAGACCTTCGGCGGCCCCGGGCGCACCGCGATCGGCTTCGAGCCCTCGTACTCGATGCACGCCCTCATCGCACGTGGCACCGGAACCGGCTGGATCTCCGGACCGCGCAACGAGGACTTCACCATCGACGTCGAGGCCGCGAAGAAGGCCATCGCCGAGCACCGGCCCGAGGTCGTCTTCATCACCTCGCCCAACAACCCCACCGGCACCGCCGTGGACGCCGAGACCGTCCTCGCGCTGTACGACGCCGCCCAGGCCGCCCGGCCCTCGATGGTCGTCGTGGACGAGGCGTACGGCGAATTCAGCCACCACCCCTCGCTGCTCCCACTGATCGAGGGCCGGCCCCACCTGGTGCTCTCGCGCACCATGTCCAAGGCGTTCGGCGCCGCGGGCCTGCGTCTCGGCTACCTCGCGGCGGCCCCGGCCGTCGTCGACGCGGTCCAGCTGGTGCGCCTGCCGTACCACCTGTCCTCCGTCACGCAGGCCACCGCGCTCGCCGCCCTGGAGCACACCGATACGCTGCTCGGGTACGTCGCGCAGCTCAAGAGCGAGCGCGACCGGCTGGTCGACGGACTGCGGGAGCTCGGCTTCGCCGTCACCGACTCGGACGCCAACTTCGTCCAGTTCGGCCGCTTCGCCGACAGCCACATCGCCTGGCAGCAGATCCTCGACCGGGGCGTCCTGGTCCGGGACAACGGCGTACCGGGGTGGCTGCGGGTCTCCGCGGGAACCCCGGCAGAGAACGACGCGTTCCTCGATGCGGTGCGCGAACTGAAGAAGGAGCACGACGCATGAGCCGCGTAGGCAGGGTGGAGCGGACCACCAAGGAAACCTCCGTGCTCGTCGAGATCAACCTCGACGGCACCGGCAAGGTCGATGTCGCGACCGGGGTCGGCTTCTACGACCACATGCTCGACCAGCTCGGCCGTCACGGGCTCTTCGACCTCACGGTCAAGACCGAGGGCGACCTGCACATCGACTCGCACCACACCATCGAGGACACCGCCCTCGCGCTCGGCGCCGCCTTCAAGCAGGCGCTCGGCGACAAGGTCGGCATCTACCGCTTCGGCAACTGCACCGTCCCGCTGGACGAGTCGCTCGCCCAGGTCACCGTCGACCTCTCCGGCCGCCCCTACCTGGTGCACACCGAGCCGGAGAAGATGGCGCCGATGATCGGCGAGTACGACACGACGATGACCCGTCACATCCTGGAGTCCTTCGTCGCCCAGGCGCAGATCGCGCTGCACGTCCACGTCCCGTACGGCCGCAACGCCCACCACATCGTGGAGTGCCAGTTCAAGGCACTGGCCCGCGCCCTGCGGTACGCCAGCGAGCACGACCCGCGCGCAGCCGGCATCCTTCCGTCCACGAAGGGCGCCCTGTGACCGGCCTCAACACCGTTCTGATCCTCGTCGGCCTCTTCCTGGCCGGCGGGGTCTACTCCTTCTGGAAGCAGGGCATGCCCAAGGGCGTCGTCGTGCTCCTCGGGATCGGCTCCGTGATGTGCCTGGTAGCGGGCATCATGCGGATCCAGGGACTCTGGGACTGAGGTAGCACTGTGAGCGACAAGAAGAAGGTCGTCGTCTTCGACTACGGCTTCGGCAACGTGCGTTCCGCCGAGCGGGCCCTCGCCCACGTCGGCGGAGACGTGGAGATCACCCGCGACTTCGACACCGCGATGAACGCCGACGGGCTGCTCGTCCCCGGCGTCGGCGCCTTCTCGGCCTGCATGGCGGGTCTGAAGCAGGCGCGCGGTGAATGGATCATCGGCCGCAGGCTGTCCGGCGGCCGTCCCGTCATGGGCATCTGCGTCGGTATGCAGATCCTGTTCGAGCGCGGCATCGAGCACGGCGTCGAGACGGAGGGCCTCGACGAGTGGCCCGGCACCGTCGGACCGCTGAAGGCCGACGTCGTGCCGCACATGGGCTGGAACACCGTCGAATCCCCCGAGGGATCCCAGCTCTTCGCGGGCCTGGACGCCGAGGCCCGCTACTACTTCGTGCACTCCTACGCGGCGCACGACTGGTCCCTCGAAGTGACCAACGACAAGATCCGCGCACCCAAGGTCACTTGGGCCACGCACGGAGAGCGCTTCGTGGCCGCCGTCGAGAACGGCGCACTGTGGGCCACCCAGTTCCACCCCGAGAAGTCCGGCGATGCCGGCGCCCAGCTGCTGACCAACTGGATCGAGACGCTGTAATGCCGAAGCTTGAACTGCTCCCCGCCGTAGACGTACGCGACGGACAGGCCGTCCGCCTCGTGCACGGCGAATCCGGCTCCGAGACCTCCTACGGCTCCCCGCTCGAGGCGGCTCTCGCCTGGCAGAGCTCCGGCGCCGAGTGGCTGCACCTCGTAGACCTGGACGCCGCCTTCGGCACCGGCGACAACCGTGCGCTGATCGCCGAGGTGGCCGGCGCCATGGACATCAAGGTCGAGCTCTCCGGCGGCATCCGCGACGACGCGTCGCTCGCCGCCGCCCTCGCCACCGGCTGCCGCCGGGTCAACCTCGGCACCGCCGCCCTGGAGAGCCCCGAGTGGGTCGCCAAGGTCATCGCCGAGCACGGCGACAAGATCGCCGTCGGTCTCGACGTCCGGGGTACGACGCTGCGCGGCCGCGGCTGGACCCGCGACGGCGGCGACCTCTACGAGACGCTGGCCCGCCTCGACTCCGAGGGCTGCGCCCGCTACGTCGTGACCGACATCGCCAAGGACGGCACGCTGCAGGGCCCCAACCTGGCGCTCCTGCGGGACGTCTGCGCCGCCACCGACAAGCCCGTCGTCGCCTCCGGCGGCGTCTCCTCGCTCGCCGACCTGCGCGCGATCTCCCTGCTCGTCCCGGAAGGCGTCGAGGGAGCCATCGTCGGCAAGGCGCTGTACGCGAAGGCGTTCACCCTCGAGGAGGCCCTCAAGGCGGTCGCCGCATGACGGACTCCGTGCGCCGCGTCTCCTCGGGCGCTCCCTGGGAGGAGAAGTTCGGCTACTCCCGCGCGGTGGAGCTCCCGAGCGGCCTCGTCCTGGTCTCCGGCTGCACGTCGGTGGTCGACGGCCAGATCCTGGCGGGCAGTCCGTACGACCAGGCCGTCGCCTCCTTCCAGGTCGCCTTCGACGCCCTGAAGCAGGTCGGGCTCGGCCGTGAGGACGTCGTCCGCACCCGGATGTACATCACGCACGCCCGGGACGTCGACGAGGTGGGCCGCGCGCACAAGGAACTCTTCGACGACGTCCGCCCCGCCGCTTCCATGATCATCGTGTCCGGCTTCGTCGACCCCTCCCTGGTCGTCGAGGTCGAGGTCGAGGCATACCGGGCAGGTGAGCGATGACTCTCGCCGTACGGGTCATCCCGTGCCTGGACGTCGACAAGGGCCGCGTCGTCAAGGGCGTCAACTTCCAGAACCTGCGCGACGCGGGCGACCCCGTCGAGATGGCGAAGCTGTACGACGCCGAGGGTGCCGACGAGCTGACGTTCCTCGACATCACCGCCTCCAGCGGTGACCGCGAGACGACGTACGACGTGGTGCGCCGCACCGCCGAGCAGGTCTTCATCCCGCTCACCGTCGGCGGCGGGGTCCGCACCCCCGACGACGTCGACAAGCTGCTGCGGGCCGGGGCCGACAAGGTCGGGGTCAACACCGCGGCCATCGCCCGCCCCGAGCTGATCCGCGAGATCGCGGAACGCTTCGGGCGCCAGGTGCTCGTGCTCTCCGTCGACGCGCGGCGCACCCCCGAGGGCACCTTCGAGGTGACGACCCACGGCGGACGCAGGGGCACCGGCATCGACGCCGTCGAGTGGGCGCACCGGGCGGCCGAGCTCGGCGCCGGCGAGATCCTGCTCAACTCGATGGACGCCGACGGCACGAAGGACGGCTACGACACCGAGATGATCGAGGCCGTACGGGCCCATGTCACCGTCCCCGTGATCGCCTCCGGCGGTGCCGGACGGCTGGAGGACTTCGCGCCGGCCGTCGGCGCGGGCGCCGACGCGGTCCTCGCCGCGTCCGTCTTCCACTTCGGTGACCTGCGGATCTCCGAGGTGAAGGGCGCTCTGCGCGAGGCCGGACACCCCGTTCGCTGACCCCGGTCAGGGAGAGAGCCGGGCGCGAAGACCGGCGATCTCGCCGATGTCCGCACGGAGAGCGCGCCGCCAGAGTGGCGCCGTCAGCACATGACGGCGCCACCACGCGGTGCTCCCCCGAAGGCCCCCGGACGACGGGGCCGCCGGCTGCCGCGGTGTGGTTCGCCACAACCGAGAGGATCCCCCCTCGTGCAGCAGCACCTCCCCTCCGGCGACATCTCCCCGCGCCGCCACCGGATGTCCAAGAGCCGCTCCCGCACCGTCAAGCTCGCAGTCGCCGCCGCGGCCGCCACCGCCGGTCTGGTCACGGCGCTGATGCCGGGCGCCCAGGCCGCCGACAATCCGTACGAGCGCGGTCCGGCACCGAGCAACGCCAGTATCGAGGCGAGCCGAGGCTCGTACGCCACGTCCCAGACGACTGTCTCCTCACTGAGTGTCAGTGGGTTCGGCGGCGGGACGATCTACTACCCGACGTCCACCTCGGACGGAACGTTCGGCGCGGTCGTGATCTCGCCCGGCTTCACCGCCTACCAGTCGAGCATCGCCTGGCTGGGGCCGCGCCTGGCCTCGCAGGGCTTCGTCGTCTTCACCATCGACACCAACACGACTTCGGACCAGCCGGCCAGTCGTGGTGACCAGTTGCTGGCCGCGCTGGACTACCTGACCGACGACAGTTCGGTGCGCAGCCGGATCGACTCGTCCCGGCTCGGTGTGATGGGTCACTCCATGGGCGGTGGCGGCACGCTGGAGGCCGCGAAGGACCGTCCGTCGTTGCAGGCGGCGATCCCGCTGACCGGCTGGAACACGGACAAGACCTGGCCCGAGGTGAAGACCCCGACGCTGGTCGTCGGTGCGGACGGCGACACGGTGGCCCCGGTCGCCACGCATTCGGAGCCGTTCTACAACTCGCTGCCGAGTTCGCTGGACAAGGCGTACCTGGAGCTGCGAGGAGCCACCCACTTCACTCCGAACAGCTCGAACACGACGATCGCGAAGTACAGCATCTCGTGGCTGAAGCGCTTCGTCGACAATGACACCCGCTACGAGCAGTTCCTCTGCCCGCTGCCGTCGACCAGCCTGACGATCGCCGAGTACAAGGGCAACTGCCCGCACACCTCCTGACCACGGGGGAGCCGGGGCCGGGCCGCGCGTACCGCGGTCCGGCCCCTTTCCGTCGCCCGGAGCCGACTCCCCGAGCACACCCGCCGCTCCTCGGGGGAGTCGGGCCGCGGGGCCCGCGCCCCGGCGTTCAGCTCCGTGAGAGGAACGCGGCTATGGCCTCGGCGAATCCGGGATCGCGCACGGCCGTCAGATGATCCCCCGGCAGCACGGTCAGCTCCGCCCCCTCGATCGCCGAGGCCAAGACCTCGGGCCGGGTCGCGAGGGGGTCGCTCCCGCCGGCGAGAACCAGCGTCGGGACGACGATCCGGTCCAGCGGCAGCGCGTCCCGGTGCACCGCACGTATCTGTGCTGCCAGCGCCAGCCGGTCGCCGCCCGCGGTGTCGGCCAGTACCCGGAAGGCCCGGGTCCGCTCGGGCGCGTCCGCCGCGTCCTCGGCCGTCAGCGCCGCGGACACCAGCTCGGGAGGCATCACCCGGGTGTCCAGGCCCCCCACCTCCACCGCGCCCGCGCCGATCCCTCCGGCCACCAGGCGGCTGATCCGCCTGTCCTGCGCCGCGGCCAGGACCGCCACCACGGCGCCCATCGAATAGCCCGCGACATGCACCTGGTCCGCGCCGATACGGTCGATGAGCAGACGTACATCACGGGCCATCAGCGACTCGCCGTAGTGCGTGTCGTCGTGCGGCCGGTCCGACTCCCCGTGGCCGCGCGCGTCAAGGGCGTACACCCGTCGTCCCCGTGCGACGAGCGCCTCGACGACGCCGGGGCCCTCCCAGTTCAGCCGGGCGTGCGCGGCGAAGCCGTGCAGCAGCACCACCGGGGGAAGGGCGCTGTCCGGGTCCCGGGACCAGGACCAGTAACGCAGGGTCAAACCGTCGTGTGTACGCAATTCATCTGTCATGCACCGACGTTACGGGCGGCCGCCGCGGAACGGGCCGGGACTGTGCCCCGGCACAGCGCGTACGCCGTTCCGTTGGGAGCCCGCACCGCTCCTGGCCGACCGGGAACTGGGAGCGGACGCGAGCCTTCCGACGCTGTTTACGCGGAAGTAACGTGAGAGCGTGACCCCATCGACGACCGTGCACAGTCCCCTCCGGCTGTACGGCCGCAGCGGTGAACTGGCCATCCTGGAAACCCTGTTGGGACGGCTGCGGGCAGGGGACGGCGGAGCCCTCGTGCTGACCTCGCCGCCCGGCCTCGGCCGTACCGCCCTGCTGCGGCAGGCCGCCGCCCACTACCTCGGAGGGCACGGCGGCCCCGTGCTGTACGCCTCCGCGGCCCCCACCGAACAGCGACTTCCCTACAGCGGGCTGCACGCCCTGCTCTGTTCCGCACCCGGCCCGCTGCCCCTCGCGCCCGACACCATCCTGCGCTCCGGGATCACCCCGGACGGGCTGCTCGGGCTGCTGCGGGGGCTGGGCGCCGAACAGCCCCTGCTGGTCTGCGTGGACGACGCGCACGTCTGGGACCCCGACTCCCGCGCCGCGCTCGGCTTCGCCGCCCGCAGACTCGGCGCGGGCAGCCGGGTCGCGGTCGTGATCGGCGCGGCCGACGAGACCTCCTTCGCCGGACTGCCCGCACTGCGTCTCGGCCCGCTCGACGACGACGCGGCGACCGCGCTCCTGGACCGGCTCACCGACGGCACGGCCGATGTCGACCCCGTCGTACGCAGCGAACTCCTGCGGGAAGCGACCGGTAACCCACGGCTGCTGGCCGGCCTGGTCGGCCGGCTCACCCCCGGCCAGCTGGCCGGGCGGACAGCCCTGCCGTACCCGCTCCCCGGGGGCGAGGGCGTCCTCGACGCCCACGCCGAGCATCTGGACGGGCTGTCGCCCGACACCCACACCCTGCTCCTGCTCGCCGCGGCCGCGGAGGAGCACGAGCCGGACGGCGCGGGCGCCGACGCGGCCCTGCTGCTGCGTGCCGGCGCCCGGGCCGGACTGGCCACCGCCCACCTCGACCGGGTGCTCTTCGCCCCCGCGGGTACCGCCGGAGCCCTCCAACGCGCGGGCAGCCGCGTGCACTTCAGCCACCCGCTGCTGCGCCGAGCGGTCCTGCACCGGGCGCCCCCCGGCCGCCGCCGGGCCGTGCACGAACTGCTCGCAGGACTGCTCGGCGGACCCGGTTCGGCGCCGCTGCCCGCACTCGTCCAGTGGGCCTGCGCCGCGCCCGGGCCGGACGCCGCCCTCGCCGCGCAGCTGGAGAAGGCGGCCACCGCCCCGCGCCCGCACGGCGAACGGTCGGCCGCGCTGGCCCGCGCCGCCGCGCTCTCCACCGACGACACGCTGCGCGCCGCACGGTTCACCGCCGCCGCCGAGCAGGCGCGACTGGCCGGGGACACGGGCCGGGCACGTGCCATGCTGGCCCGTGTCGGCACCCATCTCGCCGGAGGCGCCGCGCCCTATGTGCGCGGCATGCTCGCGCTGCGGGACGGACCGGCCGCCGACGCCCGCGAGGCGCTCCTGACCGCGGCGGAGCTGCTCGCCCCGCACGACCCGCGCCGCACCCTGGACGCCCTGTTCGGCGCCGCGGAGGCCGCGTGGGACATGGGGGACGCCATCGCGTATCTGGACGCCATGAACCGCATCCCCGTCGCTGCGGCCGACCGGTCCATGGCGCAGTACCGCGCCGGGATGTGCGCCGTGCTCGCCGGGCACCCCGACCGGGGCCACGCCCTCCTGCGCTGCTGCCTGGACTCCGCCGACCGCGCCGAGGACGCGGGCGAGCTCCTGAGGGCGGGTGCCTCGGCCCTGGTGCTCGGTGAGGTCGACGCGGCCTGCCGGGCAGGGGCGCGCGCACTGGCCGTCGTACGCACCCGGGGCCCCGAGGCCCTGCTGCCGCACGCCCTGGAGCAGCTCGCGTACGCCGAACTGCGTGCCGGGCAGCACGCCAGAGCCCGGGCCCACGCACTGGAGGGGCTGCACGCGGCCCGGCGTACCGGGCAGCAGAACTCCGCCACTCATCTGCACTCCGTGCTCGCGCTCGCCGCGTCGGTGGAAGGGCCGGCCGAGGCGTGCGCCGCACACGCCGACGCGGCGCTGGCCGGGGCGGGGCCGCACGGGCTGGCCCAGGCGGCCATGCTCGCCACCTGGGCGGTCGCCCGTGCGGACCTGGCGGCCGGGCGGCCGGGCGAAGCGGCGGCCCGGCTCGGTCCGCTGGTCAGGCCGGGGCCCGGGACGGGGCACTTCGCCACCCGGATGCTCGCCGTCCCGTGCTACATCGAGGCGATGGTGCTCTCCGGGCGTGCGGACGAAGGTGCCGGTGAACTCGCGGTGGCTGTCAAGGAGTTCGCCCTGTGGACCGCCCGGACGACCGACCCTCAGGTCCCCGCCCAGCTGGCCCGCTGCCGCGCCCTGCTGGCGCCGCCCGAAGAGGCCGCGGCCCGGTACGAGGAGGCGCTGGCCCACCACGACCGCGCGGGCGGCGACTTCGAGCGCGCCCGCACCCAGCTGCTCCACGGCCAGCTGCTGCGCCGCCTGCGCCGCACCCGCGAGGCCCGCGGCCCGCTGCGCGACGCGCTGGTCGCGTTCGAACGCTGCTCCGCCCGTGTCTGGGCCGAACGGGCGGGAGGGGAGCTGCGGGCCGCCGGGGAAGCGGTCGACGTGCCGGACCAGAGCGGCCCGGGCCCGCTGGCCGGACTCACCCCGCAGCAGCAGCGGATCGCCCGCTGCGTCGCTGAGGGCGCCACCAACCGTGAGGTGGCGGTGCGGCTTTCGGTGAGCCCGCGGACCGTCGACCACCATCTCCGCAACGTCTTCGCCGCCCTCGGTGTCCGGTCCCGGACCGAGCTCGCGCGGCTGCTGGACCGCGGGGGCGGGGCGAGGTTGCAGGACCGTGATGAGAAGAACCGCGCAGACCTCTAGGTACCGACCGGGCGGTATGCCATTCTGCGGTCGTCAGGATCAATCGGTGTGCGCCCGCCCAATGCCGGGCCGGGCACACACCGGGGCCGGCCCAACCGCAGCCGGCCGATTCCCGGTGGAGGCCGCCATGCCACAGGTCGTACGTTCACGGATCAGGGCGCTGCACGGACCGCCCCCCGTAGCACCGTTGCCGCACCGCGTCCGCTCCCTGGCCGACCGTGAGGCCGTAGCCGTGCTTCACCGGGCGGCCAGGGTGCTGCTGGAGGCACTGCCGGAGCTCACGGACCGGCTGGTCGAGGCGCTGCGCGAGCAGGAGCCCGCCTACCGCGCCGCGATGGAGACCGAGCCCACCGAGATCTGGCAGGAGGTCCACCACTCACTGCGGCACAATGTCGCCTCCCTCATCCAGCCCAGGGAATTCCGGGAGGCCGCCCACCGTACGTCCCGGTGGATCGGCGAGAGCCGGGCCGAGCAGGGCGTGCCGCTCGACGCGGTCATGCACGCCTTCCGGATGGGCGGGGCGATGGTCTGGCAGGACCTGGTCGACGACACGGCCCGGCGCCACCCCGAGGACACGCGGCTGCTGGTCCATGTCGCCGCCGACGTCTGGAACTTCGTCGACGAGCACTGCGGCGTGGTGGCGGAGGCGTACCGGCAGGCCGAGCGGCGGCTCTCCTGGCGCCGCGAGAACCAGCAGCGCCTGATGACGGCGGCCCTGCTGGACGGCACCGCCCGGATCGCGGACCTGCCGGACGCCGCGGCGATGCTGGGGCTTCCGGTGCAGGGACGGTACGCGGTACTCGCGGTCGCCGGCGCCCGCCGCGCCCCGCACGGCACCGGGCGCCCGCCACTGGCCCTGGCCGAGGGGACGCCCGCGCTCTGGTACTCGGCGGGGGACGTGGAACTGGCGATCCTGCCGCTGGGGACGCTACCGGTGGCGGTCGAGGCGGCCCCGCGGAGCGACGGCGAGACCGAGAACGCGCCCGCCCCCGAACCCGCTTCGGACTCCGACGGTGAACTGGCCGCGCTCGTGGCCGACCTGACGGCGCCTCCGGGAACCCGGGTCGGCATCAGCTCCGTGGTCGACGGCCTCGCCTCGGTCGGTGACGCGCGGCGCCTCGCCGAGACGGCGCTGCGGGCCTGCCCGGCGTCCGGCGGTACCGTCCTGCTCGACGAGCACCTGCCCACCGCGCTCGTCGTGTCCTCGCCCGGCCTCGGGACGGCACTCGCCGACCGGGTTCTCGGGCCGCTGGACCGGCTGGACCCGGCGGACCGGGACGTGCTCATCGAGACGCTGACCGCGTGGCTCGACTCGGACGGCTCGGCGCAGCGGGCGGGGGCGAGGCTCTACTGCCACCGCAACACGGTGCTCAACCGGCTGCGGCGGTTCGAGCAGCTGACGGGGCGCTGCCTGACGCGGCCCTCGGACGCGGTCGAGGTGTCCCTGGCCCTGGCGGCGCGGCGGCTTCTGACGGACTGAGCACCCCGACTCCCGCCAGGGCGCGGTCAGCCGTGGGCGGCCGGGGCACGGGCGGTCGTCCACGGCGCGGGCGGGCCCCCGGCGCGCCGGGGGCCCCTGGCCGACGGCTCCCGGCCGACGGCGCTGTGCGGACGCACAGTCCTGTGCCGGGCGGGCTGTACCGGCGCCGCGCCCCGCGCCCGCCCCCTGTGCCACGCGCGCCCCGGCTGGTGCCATGGCGCGCATGTCTTCAGCTGACCCTTGCAGAGCCGTACCGGCGGAGCGAATCCGGTGAGCGGCGCGATCGACGCCCGGTCCCTGGCCGTGGTCATCTTCCTCGGCTTCGTCGCCGTGTCCCTGCTGCTGTGCGGACTGGCCGCGGCGGACCAGGACGATCCGGAGCACTTCTACGCCGGCGGCGCCACCCTCGGCCCCGTCGGAGCCGGACTGGCCATCGCCGGGGACTACGTCTCCGCCGCCACGCTGCTCTCCACCACCGGCTCCGTCGCGCTCGCCGGTTTCGACGGTCTGCTGTTCGCCCTGGCGACGGTCGCCTCGCTGGCCCTGGTCATGCGTCTGTTCGCCGAACGGCTGCGCCGCAGGGGTGTGTTCACCCTGGGCGACTTCCTCGCCGACCGGCTCGGCGACGGTGCCGTACGCCGTGCCCTCGGCGTGGCCACCCTCGTCGTGCTGGCCCCGCTGCTGCTCGTACAGCTCACCACCGCCGGGCGCGTCATGACGTCCATGTTCGGGCTGCCCGACGGCGCGCTCACCGGCTGCACCGTGGCCAGCGGCGCGCTGATGGTCTGCTATTCCGCCTTCGGCGGCATGCGCGGCACCGGCTACATCCAGATCCTCAAGGTGGCCGTCGTCCTGGGCGCGGTCACCCTGCTCGCGGGACTCGTCCTCGCACGCTTCGACTGGTCCCCGTTCGCCCTCTTCGACGCCGCGCAGGCAGGCAGCAAGGCGGGCGGCGACTACGCGCGCCCCGGGCTGCAGTTCGGCCACGGACTGGCGGGCGGGCTCGACCTGATCGGCTTCCAGCTCACCCTCCTGCTCGGCGCCGCCTGCATGCCGCACATCATGATGCGGCTCCATCCGATCCGTGACGCCTGGACCGCCCGCCGGGCCGGCATCTGGGCCGTGAGCCCCGTCGCTCTGCTGTGCGTGGGCATCGTCATCGTCGGACTCGGTGCCTCCGCGCTGGTGGGCCGGGACCTGCTGCACGCCGCCGATCCGGCAGGCGGCACCGCCCTGCTGATGGTGACCAGCGCGCTGGACCCCGGTGCGGCCGGACCGCGGGACAGCCCTCTGTTCGCACTCGTGGCCTGCGCCGCGTTCGCCACCACCCTGGCCGCGGTCGCCGGGATCACCCTGGCCGCCGCATCGTCCCTGGCCCGCGACTTCACCGTGAAGTCGGGAGCACAGGGCGAGGGCAAGGCCTCCAGCAGGGAGATCAGGCGGGCGCGCCTGGCCGTCGCCGGGATCGGGGCGCTCGCCGTCCTCCTCTCGGCGTACACCCACGACCGCAACCCCCAGGTGCTGCTCTCCCTGTCGTTCGCGGCGGCGGCCTCGATCCTTCCGCCCGTCCTGCTGTACGCCCTGTTCCGGCCGGGTTTCAACGCCCGCGGGGTGCGGTGGACCGTGTACGGGACCCTTCCGCTGATCGGAATCCTGATGGTCCTGTCACCCGCGTTCTCGGGCACACCCATCGCGCTCTTCCCGGAGTGGGACTTCGACGTCTTCCCGCTCCAGACCCCGGGCCTGGTCACGATCCCGGCCGGATTCCTCCTCGGGCTGCTGGGGTCCGGGCGGGCCACGGACGCCGCCCCCGACGAGCGGCACCGCCACAGGGCCCGCTGGGCGCCCGCGCGAGCCCGCAGCGGCGCCTGAGCGGGCCGGTACGGGCGCGCCGCCGCCCCGTGAAGGCGTAC
>NZ_JBHWZS010000118.1:0-23836 GCF_042728155.1 Streptomyces sp. NPDC060209 | reverse complement strand
GGTGTCGGCCCGTCCTAGGGGCGGCGGGCCGAGGTGACCCGGTAGACGTCGTAGACGCCCTCCACGCCGCGTACGGCCTTCAGGACGTGTCCCAGGTGTTTGGGGTCGCCCATCTCGAAGGTGAAGCGCGAGGTGGCCACCCGGTCCCGGGAGGTCTGCACGGCCGCCGACAGGATGTTCACGTGCTGGTCGGACAGGACACGGGTGACGTCGGAGAGCAGCCGCGACCGGTCCAGCGCCTCGACCTGGATGGCGACGAGGAACACGGACGACTGCGTGGGCGCCCACTCGACGTCGAGGATCCGCTCCGGCTGCTGCGAGAGCGAGTCGACGTTGACGCAGTCCGCCCGGTGCACGGAGACGCCGCTGCCCCGGGTGACGAACCCGATGATCGGGTCGCCGGGTACGGGCGTACAGCAGCGGGCCAGCTTGACCCAGACGTCGTCGACACCCTTGACGACGACACCCGGGTCCGCCTTGGCCCGGCGCTTGCCGCGCCCGTGCGAGGGCGGCGAGCTCTCCGCCAGGTCCTCGTTGGCCGCGTCCTCGCCGCCGAGCGCCTGGACGAGCTTCTGGACGACGCCGGCCGCGGCGACATGCCCTTCGCCGATCGCCGCGTAGAGCGACGAGATGTCGGGGTAGCGCATCTCGTGGGCCAGCGTGACCAGGGAATCGCCCGTCAGGATCCGCTGGATCGGCAGATTCTGCTTGCGCATGGCCCGCGCGATGGCGTCCTTGCCCTGCTCGATCGCCTCGTCGCGCCGCTCCTTGGAGAACCAGGCGCGGATCTTGTTGCGTGCCCGGGGCGACTTGACGAACTGGAGCCAGTCACGGGAGGGCCCGGCGCCGGCCGCCTTGGAGGTGAAGACCTCCACCAGGTCCCCGTTGTCGAGGGTCGACTCCAGCGGTACGAGCCGCCCGTTGACCCGCGCTCCTATGGTCCGGTGGCCGACCTCGGTGTGGACGGCGTACGCGAAGTCGACCGGCGTCGCGCCGGCGGGCAGCGCTATCACGTCGCCCTTCGGCGTGAAGACGAAGACCTCGTTGCGCGACAGGTCGAAGCGCAGGGACTCCAGGAACTCGCTGGGGTCCTCGGTCTCCTTCTGCCAGTCCAGGAGCTGGCGCAGCCACGCCATGTCGTTGACGGTGTCCTGGCCCCGGCCGCCGCCCGTGTTCTTGGGAATGTCCGTACGCACCTTGGAGGCGCCCGCGACGGCCTCCTGCTTGTACTTCCAGTGCGCGGCGATGCCGTACTCGGCGCGGCGGTGCATGTCGAACGTACGGATCTGGAGCTCTACGGGCTTGCCGCTGGGACCGATCACCGTGGTGTGCAGCGACTGGTACATGTTGAACTTGGGCATCGCGATGTAGTCCTTGAACCGCCCGGGCACCGGATTCCACCGGGCGTGGACGGTGCCGAGCGCCGCGTAGCAGTCGCGGACGGTGTCGACGAGGACGCGGATGCCCACCAGGTCGTAGATCTCCGCGAAGTCGCGGCCCCGCACGATCATCTTCTGGTAGACGCTGTAGTAGTGCTTCGGCCGTCCGGTGACGGTGGCCTTGATCCGGGCGGCACGCAGGTCGGCCTGTACCTCGTCGGTCACTATGGCGAGGTATTCGTCACGCTTGGGCGCGCGCTCGGCGACGAGGCGGACGATCTCGTCGTACATCTTGGGGTAGAGGATCGCGAAGGCGAGGTCCTCCAGCTCCCACTTGATGGTGTTCATGCCCAGGCGGTGAGCCAGCGGCGCGTAGATCTCGAGGGTCTCGCGGGCCTTCTTCTCCTGCTTCTCCCGCTTGAGGTAGCGCATGGTGCGCATGTTGTGCAGGCGGTCGGCGAGCTTGATGACCAGGACCCGGGGGTCCTTGGCCATGGCGACGACCATCTTGCGCACGGTCTCCGCCTGGGCGGCCTCGCCGAACTTGACCTTGTCGAGCTTGGTGACGCCGTCGACGAGGAGCGCGACCTGGTCGCCGAAGTCCTTGCGCAGGGTGTCCAGGCCGTATTCGGTGTCCTCGACCGTGTCGTGCAGCAGCCCGGCCATCAGCGTCGCGGGGTCCATGCCGAGCTCGGCGAGGATCGTGGTGACGGCGAGCGGGTGGGTGATGTAAGGGTCGCCGCTCTTGCGCTTCTGGCCCCGGTGCCAGCGTTCGGCGACCTGGTAGGCCTTCTCGATCTGGCGCAGCGTGGCGGACTCGATCTTGGGGTCGTTGCCGCGGACCGTACGCAGAAGGGGTTCGAGGACCGGGTTGTACGGGCTGGAGCGCTGCACGCCCAGTCGGGCGAGGCGCGCCCGGACCCGGCTGGAGGAGCCGCCGGAGCGCGCGGGCACAGCCGGAGGGGTGGCGGCCGACCGGGCCGGGGGCTTCGCGGCGGGAGCCGGTGCCGGGGGCTTCGCGGCGGGAGCCGGTGCCGGGGACTTCGGCGCCGCGGACCCGGAAGCGGGCTTCTCCGGGGACACCGGCTTCGTTTCGGAGGGCGGCGCGGCCTTCGTCCCGGGAGGCGGTGTCGGCTTCGCCCCCGGAGGCGGTGTCGGCTTCGCCGGAGCGTCGGACGTCGGTGGGGCCGGAGCCTGGGCGGGGCCCTGCGTGTGCTCGCCGGCGGGCCCGGGCGTGCCCGCCCCGTCGGACTGCGTCTCCCCGGGCGTGGCGGAGGCCGCCGCGGGCCTTTCGGGCTGCGGGGCGGAGACTGGCTGGGCCTCGTCTGGCAAGAGCGCTCCTCGTACGGATCCGGGCTACCGGAAAGCCCATGGTATCGACCCCCGGGCAGGTCCTCGCCCGGGGAGTGTGGAACCCCTCACAACACGGGACGGGCACCCGGATGTTCCCGGGTACCCGTCCTGTACGTCCCTACGCGCGCCGCAGCCACGCGGCGCAGGTCAGAGGGTGATCAGAGCCTCCAGCGGGGCGCCCCGCAGCCCTGTCCCGAGCCGGGCCCGGCCGGAGAGGAATCCGAGCTCCATGAGCACCGACACCCCCGCGACCTGTGCACCGGCCCGCCGGATGAGCTCCAGCGAGGCCTCGGCGGTGCCGCCGGTGGCCAGGACGTCGTCGATGACCATGACCCGGTCGTCGGCGGACAGGTCCTCGGCGTGGATCTCGATCTCCGCCGTGCCGTACTCCAGCTCGTAGGCCTGCCCCAGCGTGGCCCCGGGCAGCTTCCCGGCCTTGCGCACGGGGACGAACCCGAGCCCGGCCCGGACCGCCACCGGCGCCCCCAGGATGAAGCCACGTGCCTCGAGACCGACGATCTTGGTGGCTCCGTGCCTTACGCACAGCTCCGCGAAGAAGTCGGTGAGCGCCGTGAAGGCGACCGGGTCCGCGAGCAGCGGAGTGATGTCCTTGAACAGCACTCCGGGCTTCGGGTAGTCCGGCACGTCACGGATCCGGCTGAGCAGCAGCTCCCGGGTCGCGTCGGTGAGGCTCGTGCTGGTCATCGGCGGTTCCTCGGGGTCCGGCCGTGGCCCCCGGGCTGCCGGCGCTGGCCCACGACGGCCCCTGCGGGCTCGGTGTCGTCGTCGTCCGCCCGGTCGTCACGCTCGTCCTCGACGGACTCACCCTTGGCGGCCGCTGCGGCCCGCTTGGCGAGGATCCGCTTCTTCAGTGCCTTTATCTGCGGCTCGCGCTCCTTGAGGTCGGCGACCAGCGGAGTGGCGATGAAGATCGAGGAGTACGCGCCGGCGGCGAGACCGACGAAGAGCGACAGCGAGATGTCGTTCAGCATGCCGGCGCCGAGGACGCCGCCACCGATGAACAGCAGACCGGCGACCGGCAGCAGCGCGACGATGGTGGTGTTGATGGAGCGCACCAGCGTGCCGTTGATGGAGCGGTTGGCGATCTCGCTGTAGGTCCAGCGGGTCTGCTTGGTGATCCCCTTCGTGCCCTCCTTGAGGCTGTCGAAGACGACGACCGTGTCGTAGAGGGAGTAACCGAGGATGGTCAGCAGACCGATCACGGTGCCGGGGGTGACCTCGAAGCCGACGAGTGCGTAGACACCGACGGTGATGGTGATGTCGTGGATCAGCGCGATGAGCGCGGCGACGGCCATCCGCCACTCGAAGGCGATGGCCAGGTAGACCACCACGAGGACCATGAAGATGCCGAGGCCGGCCCAGGCCTTGTTGGCGATCTGCTCACCCCAGCTGGGGCCGACGAGGTCCGCGTTGATCTTCGCCTCGGGGATGCCGAGGTCCTCGGAGAGCTGGGCCTTGATCTGGTCGGCCTTCTTGGTGTCGACCTCGGTGATCTGGATCCGGAGCCCACCGTTGCCGAGCTCCTGGACGATCGCCTCGTGGCCGGAGGCCGCGACCGCGTCCTCGTGGGCCTGGGAGACGGACACCTTGGCCTTGGTGTCGGTCGTGAAGACCGCACCGCCCTTGAACTCGATGCCCATGTTCAGGCCGCTGACCGCCAGGCCGAGGATGGCCGTGATGGTGATCAGGATCGAGACGCCGTACCAGATCTTGCGCTTGCCGATGAAGTCGTAACCGACCTCGCCACGGTAGAGCCGGGCGCCGAGATTGCCGAGTCGCGACATCTCACGCCTCCTTCGGGTGGTCGGTGCGGGCGTTGACGCGGCGCGAGCGGCGCAGCGGCGGCTTGGCGCCGAGCCGCTTCGGGTCCAGGCCGGACCACGGGTGACCGCTGCCGAAGAACTTCGTGCGGGCCATCAGCGTCATGACGGGCTTGGTGAAGAGGAACACCACGACGACGTCGAGCAGGGTCGTGAGACCGAGCGTGAACGCGAAGCCCTGGACCTTGCCGACGGTGACCAGGAACAGTACGGCCGCCGCGAGGAACGACACGAAGTCGGACACGAGGATGGTGCGACGGGCCCTGGGCCAGGCGCGCTCGACGGCCGGACGGAGCGTGCGGCCCTCACGGATCTCGTCCCGGATGCGTTCGAAGTAGACGATGAACGAGTCCGCCGTGATACCGATCGCCACGATCGCACCACAGACGGCCGGGAGGTTCAGCGCGAAGCCGATGGCCGGGCCGAGCAATGCCATGATCGTGTAGGTCAGGACGCCGGAGACCAGCAGGCTGAGGAGCGCGATGAGCGCCAGGCCGCGGTAGTAGGCCACCAGGTAGATGACGACCAGGGCCAGGCCGATGGCGCCGGCGATGAGGCCGGCCTCCAGCTGCTCACCGCCGAGGGCGGCGGTGACGGTGGTGACGGTGTCCTCGCTGAAGGACAGCGGGAGCGCACCGTAGGAGAGGACGTTGGCCAGGTCCTCCGCCGACTGCTGGGTGAAGCTGCCGGAGATCTCGGCGCTGCCGCTGAGCGTCTCGTTCACCTGGGGGGCGGAGACGACCTCACCGTCGAGGGAGATCGCGAACTGGTTCTGCGGGGACTGCTGCGTCGACAGCTTCTTCGTGATCGTCTGGAACTTCTTGGAGCCCTTGTCGGTGAACTCCATGGAGACGAGCCAGATGCCACGCTGCTGGTCGAACTGCGCCTTCGCGTCGTCGACGTCCGTACCGGAGACCTCGGCCGGGCCGAGGAGGTACTTGGCGTCGCCCTCGGAGCTGCACGCGACCGTGGGCTCCGTGGGCTTGACGCCGTCGCCGGCCTTGGCACGAGCGGACTTGTCGGAGCAGTCGAGCGCCGTGAACTTCTTCTCCAGCGCGGCGGTCGCCGGGTCGGGCGTCTCCGTCGCGGCGGGGGTCTCGGACGACTTCGCGGTGTCGGTGGCGCTGGGGGTCGGCGTCGCGTCCTTCTTCAGGGCGTCGGTGACGGCCCGGCCCTGGGTGGTGGCGCTCGCCGAGGGCGTTGCCTTGGAACCGGAAGCGGTCTCCGGGTCGCTCGCCTTCGCGCTGGGCGTGGCGCTCGGCTTCCCGGAACCGCTCGCGGAAGGACTCGCGGAGCCTTCGGGCGTCGGTCCACCGTCGGTGACCGTCAGCACGGGCCGGAAGTAGAGCTGGGCGGTCGTGCCGACCTGCTCCCGGGCCTGCGCCGAATTCGTCCCCTTGGGGATGTTGACGATGATGTTCGATGCGCCCTGGGTCTGAACCTCGGCCTCGGAGACACCCAGACCATTGACACGGCGTTCGATGATGCTGACCGCGGTGTTCATGTTGGTCTCGTTGATCGCGTCAGGCTTGCCGGGCTGGCTCTTCGCCTTGAGCGTGATCGAGGTGCCGCCGGCCAGGTCGATCCCGAGCCGGGGCGTGGTGTGCCCGGACAGGAACATCCCGCCGGTCAGGGCAACCATGGCGATGAGGATCAGAGCCAGGGCACGGCCCGGCCTGCCCTGTCCACCGGTTGAGCCCCGGCCTTTCTTCGGTGCTGCCACCTTTTCGTTTCTCCCTGTCCAACCGCCCCGCGCCGGGTACGCGCCCGAGCGGCCACGAAGTGTTGTGGGGACCCGCCCCCGCAGAAGACCGCACGGCCCGTGAGACGCCGGACACCCGTGGGTGCCCGGCGTCTGTGGGTCGTGGAACTACTTCGCGTCGCCCTCGCCGTCGGCCTTGGCGTCCTTGACCTCGGAGCCCTTGACCTCGGAGCCCTTGACCTCGGCGTCCTTGACCTCGGTGTCGTCCTCGGCCTTCTTGCCCAGGTCGATCTTCGCGACGTCGTCGGCGTCCGCGGACTCACCGGCGGTCAGCGAGGAGGCGTCGTCGGGCACGACCGTGCCCTCGGTCTCCAGCTCGTCGTCGCCGTGGACGATGCGGTTGTACTCCGCGTCGTCGAGGACGGCACCGATGGAGTTCTTCGCGTAGACGGCGTGGACGCCGGGCGCGACCTCGAGGATGACCGTGTCGTCCTGGATCTCCTTGACGGTGGCGTACATGCCCCCGATCGTCCGGACGCCGGTGCCGGGCTGCATGTCGTTGCGCATCTGCGCAGCTGCCTGCTGCTTCTTCTTGGCGGACCGGGTCATCAGGAACATGGCCCCGATGAGCACGATGAAGGGGAGGAGGGTCACGAGACTCACGGGACGGAACTTCCTTCGCACGACCACGCTGATTCACGCGGCCTGGTCTACGGGGGTGGGTACACCGACCTGTACGGGCGGCATCGGCGGAGTCTAAGCGAGTCCGCATCATTGGAACAACGTCCAGCATCGCACCGTGGTTCCCCTGCTGGCCAACCCGGCCGGTGTCACGCCCCGAACAGGCCCTGTTGTCCCTTTGCGCCCTGCTGCGGAGGCACGAGTCCGAGGTGCGCCCACGCCGCGGGGGTGGCGACCCTGCCCCGCGGGGTCCGCGCGAGCAGCCCTTCCCGTACGAGGAAGGGCTCGGCGACCTCCTCGACCGTCTCGCGCTCCTCCCCCACGGCCACCGCGAGGGTGGAGAGACCGACGGGGCCTCCACCGAAGAGTTTCAGCAGGGCGCCCAGCACCGCGCGGTCCAGCCGGTCGAGTCCCCGGGCGTCGACCTCGTACACCCGCAGGGCGGCGGCGGCGATGTCGCGGTCGATCCGGCCTTCGGCCTTGACCTGGGCGTAGTCACGCACACGGCGCAGCAGGCGGTTGGCGATACGGGGCGTGCCCCGGGAGCGTCCGGCGATCTCGGCGGCTCCCGCGGTGTCTATAGCGACGTCGAGCAGGCCGGCGGAGCGGTGGATGACCCGCTCCAGCTCGGTGGGGGCGTAGAACTCCATGTGGCCGGTGAAGCCGAAGCGGTCGCGCAGCGGGGGCGGCAGCAGTCCTGCCCTGGTGGTGGCGCCGACGAGGGTGAAAGGCGGCAGTTCCAGCGGGATCGCCGTGGCGCCGGGGCCCTTGCCGACGATGACGTCGACCCGGAAGTCCTCCATCGCCATGTAGAGCATTTCCTCGGCAGGCCGCGACATGCGGTGGATCTCGTCGAGGAAGAGGACCTCACCCTCCTGAAGGGAGGAGAGGATCGCCGCGAGGTCCCCCGCGTGCTGGATCGCGGGTCCCGAGGTGATCCGGATCGGTGCGCCCATCTCCGCCGCGATGATCATGGAGAGGGTGGTCTTGCCCAGGCCGGGGGCGCCGGAGAGCAGGACGTGATCGGCCGTGGCGCCCCGGGCCCGGGCAGCCTTGAGGACCAGGTCGAGCTGTTCGCGCACCTTCTCCTGGCCGACGAATTCGTGGAGGTCCTTCGGGCGCAGGGCGGCCTCGACCGCGGTGTCCTCGCCGTCCGCCCCGGCGTCGACCAGGCGGTCGTCCAGTCGCTCGTCCGTGAGGTCGCCGGTGTCGGGCCCGGTCTCGTCCCAGTTCATCTCGTCAGTCCCGCCTCGGGTGTTTCGGTGCCGGTCCGTGCGGTGTCCCGGCCGGCGTGCGGGGCGTGTGAGGCCCCTGGGGTCAGCGTGCGCGGTTGAGGGTCTGCAGGGCGGCGCGCAGCAGGAGCGGTACGGGGGCCTGGCCGCCGGCGGCGATCGCTGCCTCGGCCTGCGGTGCCACGGCGCCCACCGCCTCGTCGGCCTCGCGGGTGGCGTAGCCGAGGCCGATCAGGGCGGCCTGCAGCTGGTCGCGCCAGGAACTGCTGACGGCGGCGCCGATGCCCTGCTGACCGATGTGCGCGCCCACCGGTTCGCCGAGCCGGTCCTTGAGTTCGAGGAGGAGCTTCTGGGCGCCCTTCTTGCCGATGCCGGACACCGCGGTGAGCGCCTTCTCGTCACCTGTGGCGACGGCGATGCGCAGGGCGTCCGGACTGTGGGTGGCGAGCATGGCCTGGGCGAGCCGGGGGCCCACACCGCTGGCGGTCTGGAGCAGCTCGAAGACCTGCCGCTCGTCGTCGTCCGCGAAGCCGTAGAGGGTGAGCGAGTCCTCCCGGACGACCAGGGAGGTGGCCAGCCTGGCCTCCTTGCCGATCCGCAGGCCTGCGAGCGTGTCGGGAGTGCACTGGACGGCCATGCCGATCCCGCCGACCTCGATCACGGCCGTGGCCGGGGCGAGGGCGGCCACGGGGCCGGAGACGAAGGCGATCATGCGGTACGGCCTTTCAGCGTGCGATGGGCGGCGACGGCCTGCTGCAGTCGGTTCTGCGCGGGCGCGCGCCAGATGTGACAGATGGCGAGGGCGAGGGCGTCGGCGGCGTCGGCGGGCTTCGGGGGTGCGTCGAGCCGCAGCAGCCGGGTCACCATCGCCCCGACCTGCGCCTTGTCGGCGCGTCCCGATCCGGTGACTGCCGCCTTGACCTCACTGGGCGTGTGCAGGGCGACGGGGATGCCGCGGCGGGACGCGCAGAGCATGGCGACCGCGCTGGCCTGGGCGGTGCCCATCACCGTACGGACGTTGTGCTGGGCGAACACCCGCTCCACCGCGACGAATTCGGGCCGGTGCTCGTCGAGCCACTCCTCGATGCCCCGTTCGATGGCGACGAGCCGGTGGCCGAGCTCCGCGTCGGAAGGGGTGCGCACGACGCCGACGCCGACCATGGTGAGCGGCCGGCCGGCGACGCCCTCGACGACTCCGACACCGCACCGGGTCAGCCCCGGGTCCACGCCCAACACCCGCATCTGAGGGCCCCCTCCGCCGCTCGGTCACCTGTTCCCGCAGGCTATAGGGTCCCACTGACAATGCGACGGGCCGACGGGGTGTGTCCCGTCGGCCCGTCGGCTCACTGCCGTAGCGCCGCCCTCAGGCGTCGACCTTCTCCATGACCTCGTCGGAGACGTCGAAGTTGGCGAAGACGTTCTGCACGTCGTCGCTGTCCTCCAGCGCGTCGATCAGCTTGAAGATCTTGCGCGCGCCCTCTTCCTCCAGCTCGACCTGCATGGTCGGGACGAAGTTGGCCTCGGCCGAGTCGTAGTCGATGCCGGCGTCCTGCAGGGCGGTGCGGACCGCGACCATGTCGGTGGCCTCACTGAGCACCTCGAAGGTGTCACCGAGGTCGTTGACCTCCTCGGCACCGGCGTCGAGCACGGCCCCGAGCACGTCGTCCTCGGACAGCTCGCCCTTGGGGACGATCACGACGCCCTTGCGGTTGAACAGGTACGAGACCGAGCCCGGGTCCGCCATCGAACCGCCGTTGCGGGTCATGGCGACACGGACGTCGGACGCGGCACGGTTGCGGTTGTCGGTGAGGCACTCGATGAGCACCGCGACGCCGTTCGGGCCGTAGCCCTCGTACATGATCGTCTCGTAGTCGGCGCCACCGGCCTCGAGACCGGCACCGCGCTTGACCGCCGAGTCGATGTTCTTGTTCGGGACCGAGCTCTTCTTGGCCTTCTGAATGGCGTCGAAGAGGGTCGGGTTGCCGGACACGTCAGCGCCGCCCGTGCGGGCCGCGACCTCGATGTTCTTGATCATCTTCGCGAAGAGCTTGCCGCGCTTGGCGTCGATCACGGCCTTCTTGTGCTTCGTCGTAGCCCATTTAGAGTGGCCGGACATCTGCCTTCTCCTTCGCGTCACCAAAATCGATCCGAACCCGAGAGATCCTACCGGGATCGGATCAGCCCACGGCGCGCACCATGTCGGTGAAGAGCGCGTGCACACGGTGGTCCCCGGTCAGCTCCGGGTGGAACGACGTGGCCAAGGCGTTTCCCTGGCGTACGGCCACGATATGACCGCCGTGCACCGCGAGGACCTTGGCCCGGGCGCCGACCGACTCCACCCAGGGGGCCCGGATGAAGACGCCGTCGACGGGTCCGCCGGGCACCGCCTCGATCTCGACGGCCGCCTCGAAGGACTCGTTCTGCCGCCCGAAAGCGTTACGGCGCACGATCATGTCGATGCCTCCGACCGTCTCCTGGCCGGAGCGCGGGTCGAGGATCTTGTCGGCGAGCAGGATCATTCCGGCGCAGGTGCCGTAGACGGGCATCCCGGCGGCCACCCGCTCGCGCAGCGGTTCCAGCATGCCGAAGAGGACCGCCAGCTTGGACATGGTGGTGGACTCGCCGCCGGGTATGACGAGCCCGTCGACCTCGGCGAGCTCCTCGGGCCGCCTGACCGGCCTGGCCAGGGCGTCCGCCATGGCCAGAGCCGTCAGGTGTTCCCGCACGTCGCCCTGGAGAGCCAGGACTCCGATGACAGGGGTGTCGGTCATCGGTGCTTACCAGCCGCGGTTGGCGTAGCGCTCGCCCTCGGGCAGCGTGTCGCAGTTGATGCCGACCATGGCCTCGCCGAGGTTGCGCGAGGCGTCCGCGATGATCTTCGGGTCGTCGTAGAAGGTGGTGGCCTTCACGATGGCGGCGGCGCGCTTGGCCGGGTCACCGGACTTGAAGATGCCGGAGCCCACGAAGACGCCCTCGGCACCGAGCTGACGCATCAGGGCCGCGTCCGCGGGGGTGGCGACACCACCGGCGGAGAACAGGACGACGGGCAGCTTGCCGAGCTCGGCGACCTCCTTGACCAGCTCGTACGGGGCGCGGAGGTCCTTGGCGGCGGCGTACAGCTCGTTGTTGTCGTAGCCGCGCAGCCGGGCGATCTCGTTCTTGATCTGACGCAGGTGCCGGACCGCCTCGACGACGTTGCCCGTGCCCGCCTCACCCTTCGAGCGGATCATCGCGGCGCCCTCGGCGATACGGCGCAGGGCCTCGCCCAGGTTGGTCGCTCCGCAGACGAAGGGGGTGGTGAAGGCGAACTTGTCGCTGTGGTTGACCTCGTCGGCCGGGGTGAGGACCTCGGACTCGTCGATGTAGTCGACGCCGAGGGACTGGAGCACCTGGGCCTCGACGAAGTGGCCGATGCGGGACTTGGCCATGACGGGGATGGAGACGGCCTCGATGATCTCTTCGATCATGTTGGGGTCCGACATCCGGGCCACGCCGCCGTCCTTGCGGATGTCGGCGGGCACCCGCTCCAGGGCCATCACGGCCACGGCGCCCGCGTCCTCGGCGATCTTCGCCTGTTCGGCGTTGACGACGTCCATGATCACCCCGCCCTTGAGCTGCTCGGCCATGCCGCGCTTGACTCGGGCGGTGCCGGTGGCCGGGGTCTCGGCGGACTGCGGGGTGCTGGGAAGCGTGGACACGGATCGACCTCACTGGGGGTGGAGAAGACAACTGGATGCTGCAACCCCGAGCAAACGCTCCGGGAGCAGTCCACAGCAAGGGCCAATGAACACCCCGTGGATCGTTCTGCACGCCGCCCGCGGGAGCCGGGCGGGGTCCCGCACCGGACCGGCGGGCCGGGCGCGCTCTCAGCCGCCGGCCGGTCCGGGCCGGGCTGCCGCGCCGTCCGCTCTCAGCTGCCGGGCCGGTCCGCCAGGGCCACCGGCGGCTCGTCGTCCATCTCGAACGCGAGCGGGAACGGGGCGTGGCCCGCGAGCCGGAACAGCCGTACGGTCCGGTGCCTGCGCAGCGCGCGGGCGGCCCGCACCGCGTCGTTGTGGAAGCGGCGGGCCATCGGTACCCGGCGTACGGCGGCGGCCAGTTCCCTCGCCGCGTCCTCACCGCCGGGGACCTCCTTCACCGCCTCGACCTGCGCCGCCTCGCCGAAGACGGCCCGCAGGGCGGTGCTCAGCTCGCTCTCGGCGACCTCGCGCTGCTCCTCCTCGGCCTGCCGCGCCGCGTGCGCCGCCTCGTACAGCACGATCGACGCGGCGGGGTCCAGGACCCCGGACGTGGCCAGTTCCTGGGTGACCGAGGCGCGGCGCAGCAGCTGGGCGTCCAGCGCCGCCCGGGCCGCGTCGATGCGGGCGTGGAGCCGGTCGAGCCGACCGGCGGTCCAGCTGAGGTACAGGCCGATCGCGAAGAGCGCGACGACGGTCCAGATGAGGATTTCGATCACGGGCGGCAAGGCTACCGTCGGCGGGAGCCCGCCTCTACGCCCAGGCCCCGCCTACCGGGCGGGCCCACCGGCCCCGGGCCTCCGCGGTCCCGCTCAGTCCCTGGCGAGGCCGAAGCGCGCGCGGAGCCCCGTGCGTTCGTCGGTGTCGACGGCCGCCGCCCCGTCCGTCACCGTCTCGTACACCGCCAGGATGTCCGCGCCGACCGTCGTCCAGTCGAAGCGGCGCACATGCGCGCTGCCGCGTTCCCGCAGTCCCGCGCGCCGCTCCGGGTCGTCCAGCAGCCGGATCGCCGCCGAGGCCAGCGCGTCCGCGTCCTCGTTGGCGAACAGGTCGCCCGCGGCTCCCTGGTCGAGCACCTGCGCGAACGCGTCGAGGTCGCTGGCGAGGACGGGCGCTGCCGCCGACAGTGCCTCGACCAGGATGATGCCGAAGCTCTCGCCGCCGGTGTTCGGCGCGACGTACACATCGACGCTGCGCAGCAGCCGTGCCTTGTCCTCGTCACTCACCATGCCGAGGAATTCGACGCGAGAGCGCATCTCCTCCGGCAGTGAGGCGACCGCCTCCTCCTCGTCACCGCGCCCCGCGACCAGCAGCCGGGTCTCCGGGCGGGCGGCGAGGATCGCGGGGAGGGCCTTCATCAGGACGGGCAGCCCCTTGCGCGGCTCGTCGATGCGTCCTATGAAGCCGAGCGTGCCGCCCTGCCACTCGGTCTTCGGCTCGGCCCCGGCGAAGAAGTCCACGTCGACGCCGTTGGGGATGACCACGGCGTCGCCGCCGAGGTGCTCGACCAGCGTCCGACGCGCGTACTCGCTCACCGCGATCCGCGCGCTGATCTTCTCCAGCGCCGGCTGGAGGATCGGATACGCCGCGATCATGGCCCTGGAGCGTGGGTTGGACGTGTGGAAGGTGGCCACGATCGGCCCCTGCGCCGCCCAGCAGGTGAGCAGGCCCAGCGAGGGCGAGGTGGGCTCGTGGATGTGGATGACGTCGAAGGTGCCGTCGTTCAGCCAGCGACGGACGCGCGCCGCTGACAGGAACCCGAAGTTCAGCCGGGCGACGGAGCCGTTGTACGGGACGGGCACGGCCCGGCCCGCGGACACGACGTACGGCGGAAGCGGCGTCTCGTCGTCCGCGGGCGCGAGGACCGAGACGTCGTGGCCGAGGCGGATCAGGTGCTCGGCCAGGTCGCGGATGTGGAACTGCACCCCGCCCGGAACGTCCCAGGAGTACGGGCAGACGATGCCGATCTTCACGGAGCTTCCCCCTGGGGGTCCAGATCGGAGAGCCAGAGCCGCTGCAGCATGTGCCAGTCCTCCGGATGCTCGGCGATCCCGGTGGCGAAGGCATCGGCCAGCGCCTGTGTCATGGAGGACGTCTTCTCGGCGCGGTCACCTGACTCCGGCACGGCGACCGGCGGGTGGACGCGTGCCTGCATCACGGGCGTCCCGTCGTACCAGAGGGTGACGGGCAGCAGCAGCGCACCTGTCTGCTGGGCCAGCAGGGCGGGCCCGGCGGGCATGCGCGCGGTGTCCCCGAAGAAGTCGACCTCGACGCCGGAGGCCGACAGGTCCCGGTCGGCGACCAGGCAGACCAGGCCGCCCGCGCGCAGCCGACGCGCCAGGGTCCCGAAGGCGGCCCCTCCGTTGTGCGGCAGGACCTCCATGCCCAGCCCCTGGCGGTAGGCCACGAACCGGTCGTAGAGGGTCTCCGGCTTGAGCCGCTCGGCGACCGTCGTGAACGGCACCTTCAGGTCCGTGGTGACCCACGCGCCCGCCAGGTCCCAGTTGCCCAGGTGCGGCAGCGCGAGGACGACCCCCTGGCCCGCGTCCAGCCCCTCCGTGAGCCGGTGGGCGTCGCGGACGTTGATGGACTCCTTGATCCGCCGCGGACTCCAGGTCGGCAGACGGAAGGACTCCATCCAGTAGCGCATGTACGAGCGCATGCCGGCCTTCGACAGCTCGGCGAGCCGGGCGGCGTCCGCGTCGGGCACCACCCGGGCGAGGTTCGACTCCAGCCGCAGGACGGACTTCCCGCGCCGCTTCCACACCTGGTCGGCCAGGGTGCGGAAGAGCGCGGCCGCGGCGGGCTCGGGGAGCTTCTTGACGGCGCCCCAGCCCAGGCCGTAGAGCCCGTCGGTCAGCCGTCCCCTCAGATCGGATCCGCTGCCGCTCACTGCGCGGCCTCGCTCCCCTGTTCCGCCGTCCCGCCCTGGGCGGCGGCCGCGGCGGCATCGGCCTCGGCCGACTCCCTGCGCACGGTGACCACTCGCTGGATCAGCGTCACCAGGCTGCCCGCGGCAACGATCCACAGCGCGATCGGCAGCAGGATCTGGATTCCCGGCACCCCGAAGCCGTGCAGCCCCGCGAGTCCTGCCGCGACCAGTGAGATGACGAGCCGCTCGGCGCGCTCCACCAGTCCGTTCACCGCGACCGGCAGGCCGATCGACTCGCCCCTCGCCTTCGTGTACGAGACCACCTGGCCGCTGGCCAGGCAGAAGATCGCGACCGCGCACAGCACGTTGTCGTCGCCGCTGCCCGCGTACCAGAGGGCGAACCCGGCGAAGATCGCCCCGTCCGCCACGCGGTCGAGCGTCGAGTCGAGGAACGCGCCCCACCGGCTGGAGATCCCGGCCTGCCGGGCCATGTTGCCGTCGACCAGATCGGAGAAGACGAAGACCGTGATCACGATCGTGCCCCAGAAGAACTCCCCCATCGGGAAGAAGACCAGCGCACCTGCCATCACTCCGGCCGTGCCGACGAGCGTGACCGCGTCGGGGCTGACCCCGAGACGGAGCAGCAGAGCGGCGAACGGTGTGAGGACACGCGTAAAAAATGCACGCGCGTACTTGTTCAGCATGGCCTTCCCGAGGTTCGGTGGGCGCCGCGGCCCTTTCGGCCTCCGGCTGGCCCATCGTAGTCACGAGCCGTGCCGGGCACCGGCGGGGCACCCCGTCCGCCGGATGTCCCGGAAGTCATGCTTCGCCGTGTGCGACGTATGGACGGCGTCCGGTACGGGTGAAAAGCTCGAATGACCGCGGGCGTCGACGAAGCCGCCGCGACGGCTCCGCCCTGCCCGTGCATCCACTCCCCAGCTCTTGCGGCACTGCGCCACCGATCGGGAGGCACGCATCATGGGCGACAGGACACATACGCACACCGGAGCCGCCGGCAGGGCAGCGACGGCCGACCGGCCCGCTTCCGTACGGAACGTGGTGCTGGTCGGCCACAGCGGCTCGGGCAAGACCACTCTGGTCGAGGCACTCGCGCTGACGGCCGGGGCCCTGAACCGGGCCGGTCGGGTCGAGGACGGCGCCACCGTCTCCGACTACGACGAGATCGAACAGCGCCGACGGCGTTCCGTACAGCTCTCGCTGGTCCCCGTCGAATGGGACGGCTACAAGATCAATCTGCTGGACACCCCCGGCTACGCGGACTTCGTCGGGGAACTCAGGGCCGGTCTGCGTGCGGCGGACGCGGCCCTCTTCGTCGTCTCGGCCGCCCAGGAGGCCGACGCGGTGGCGGGCACCACCCGCGCGGTCTGGGAGGAGTGCGCGGCCGTCGGAATGCCACGGGCCATCGTCGTCACACACCTGGACACCGCGCGTACGTCCTTCGACGAGATGACCCGGATCTGCGGCCGGATCTTCGGAGACGACGACCCCGACGCCGTGCTCCCCCTCTACCTGCCGGTGCAGGGACCCGAGGGCTCGGACGGACACGCCCCGCTCACCGGGCTCACCGGACTCCTCACCCAGCGGATCTTCGACTACTCCTCGGGGGAACGGCAGGAGGCACCCCCCTCCGGCGACCAGCGGGGCCCCCTCCAGGAGGCCCGTGACCGGCTCATCGAGGGGATCATCGCCGAGAGCGAGGACGAGACCCTGATGGACCACTACCTCGGAGGCGGCGAGATCGGCATCACGACCCTCGTCGACGACCTGGAGAAAGCGGTCGCACGCGGCTCCTTCCACCCCGTCCTCACCGCCGCGCCCGCCGCCGACGGCGCACGTCAGGGCATCGGCACCGTGGAGCTCCTCGACCTGATCACCCGCGGCTTCCCCTCCCCCGAGGAACGCTCGCTGCCCGCCGTCACCACCCCGGACGGCACCCCGCGCCCCGCCCCCGTCTGTGATCCGGCGGCGCCCCTGGTCGCCGAGGTCGTGAAGACCTCGTCCGACCCCTACGTCGGACGGGTCTCCCTCGTCCGCGTCTTCTCCGGCACCCTGCGCCCCGACGACACCGTGCACGTGTGCGGCCACGGACTGACCGAACCCGGCGGCGGGACGCGCGCCTGCCACGAGGCGGATGTGCGCGTCGGCGCGCTCTCCGCGCCCTTCGGCAAGCAGCAGCGCCCCCTGGACAGCTGCATCGCGGGAGACCTGGCCTGCGTCTCCAAGCTCGGCGGGGCCGAGACCGGGGACACCCTCTCGGGCGACGGCGACCCGCTGCTGATGGAGCCGTGGACCATGCCCGACCCGCTGCTCCCGCTGGCGGTCCGCGCCCACGGCAAGGCCGACGAGGACAGGCTCTCGCAGGGCCTGGCACGCCTGGTCGCCGAGGATCCGACGATGCGCCTGGAGCAGAACCAGGACACCCACCAGGTCGTCCTGTGGTGCATGGGCGAGGCGCACACGGACCTCGCGCTGGAACGCCTGCGCAGCAGGTACGGCGTACAGGTCGACGCCGAACCCCATCGCGTACCGCTGCGCGAGACGTTCGCCTCCCGGACCGTCGGGCGGGGCCGGCACGTCAAGCAGTCCGGCGGCCACGGCCAGTTCGCCATCTGCGAGATCGAGGTGGAGCCGCTGCCGCCCGGTACGGGCATCGAGTTCGTCGACAAGGTGGTCGGCGGGTCGGTGCCGCGGCAGTTCATCGCGTCCGTGGAGAAGGGCGTGCGCGCCCAGGCGGCCCGCGGTGTCGCGGCGGGACACCCGCTCGTCGACGTACGCGTCACCCTGCTCGACGGGAAGTCGCACTCGGTGGACTCCTCCGACGCCGCATTCCAGACCGCGGGCGCGCTGGCGCTGCGCGAGGCCGCGGCGGACACCCGCATCCAGCTCCTCGAACCCGTCGCGGAGGTCGGCGTCCTGGTCCCCGACGACTATGTGGGGGCCGTCATGAGCGATCTCGCGGGGCGACGCGGCAGGGTCGTCGGCACCGAACAGGCAGCCGGGGAGCGCACGCTCGTGCGCGCCGAGGTGCCGGAGATCGAGATCGGCAGGTACACCGTCGACCTCCGCTCGCTGACGCACGGCACCGGACGGTTCGACCGGGCGTACGCCCGGCACGAACCGATGCCTCCACAACTCGCCGACCGCATCCGCGAAGCGAAGGAAAACAGTACAAATGTGAGCTGACTGACTGGATATGGCGCCTTACGCCTGCCCCCGGCCCCGACGGCGGGCGGGCGTCGCGTCCGGACGATACGCTGTGGGCCCAGCTCAGAAGGTGTGCGACGTACGGTAGTTGGGAACAGCCGCAGGAGCAGACCGTGCGGGTGAGTGGGGGCGACAGTGGCCAACGACGGATTCGATTTCTCTCCTGGAGCGCAGATCCCGCTCCAGGGTTCGGGAGGACAGGCGGTGGCGACCAACGCCCTCGCCTCCGCCGCGTACCGCGACAGCGATGTGGCGGAGATCCTCAAGGCCAACAGCGAGTGGCACAAGTCCGAGGTGAAACCGGGCGAGTCCAAGCTGTTCAAGTCCGACTATTTCAAGCCGAATCTGGGCGAGGCGTTCTCCAGGGCCGTTCAGGAACGCATGCTCGGCGGTGGCCGCAACGCGCTCATCCAGTCCTTCGGCACGGACCCTCAGACCGTCGTCGAGCACTGCCTGTCCGCGACCCGGCTGCGCAAGTCGCGCGACACGAAGCTGACCCTGGTCACCGCCGTCTTCGGATTCGCCTTCCTGCCCGGTCTGCTCCTCTGGGTCCTCGCCTTCCGGCTGCGCGACTTCCTCAACAAGTCCAAGGACAAGTTCTTCCAGGCGCTGGGCGGCATCCTGCTCGTCGCGCTCGGCGGCGCCGCCGCGTTCTTCCTGATCACCATGCCGCTCACCGGTTTCCTGGCCCTCTACCTGCGCGCCGCCGCCATCGCCCCGCTGATCGGCTGGCTGCTCGCCAAACGGATCGCTGAATCCTCGGTCAAGGACCTGCGCGCCCGCTGGGACGGGCTCCTCTCCGGCTCCGGCGTCAGCGCGAAGATCCCCGAGGCCGTACCCAAGAACCCCAACGAGACCGCCCGTGAGGCACTGCGCCAGGGCCTGGAGAAGCTCTCCGCCGAGCAGCAGTCCAACGCCGTCTTCTACGCGGGCCCCAAGGGCATCCTCGGCATGGGTACCCGTTGGGGCAGCTGGCAGCTCGCCGAGGAGCTCACGCCGGAGGACCCCGCCAAGGAGATCCACCAGTTCCGCAGCTGGGACGTGGTGCGGGCGATCCACGACCAGCTGAAGATGCTGGAGCGCGGCCCGCTGAACACCGGCGGATTCCCCAAGCCGTCCGTCAAGCACTGGATCGTCTCCCCCGTCGGCGAGGGCGCGGACTCCGTCTCCCGCCCCGAGGGCGAGGATGTCGCCACCTTCCAGATCAAGCCCCACGAGATACAGCGCATCTGCAACCACCAGCAGTTCGGCAGCGGGAACCGCCACTATCTGGGCGTGCAGTTCACCCTCTGGGACGGCCAGCTGGTGATCACGATGCTGATCACCGTCACCGTGCTCCACGAGACGCTGCGGATCGAGGTCACCGGCCACGCGCTGGGCCCCGTCCACTCGCTCTTCCTCACCAAGCCGGAAGCGGCGACCAAGACGGTCAAGAAGGCGGTCAGGTTCTGGGAGACGCGGAAGATCACGCTCCCCCTCGTCAAGGCGAGCGAGGTCGTCAGGCTCGCCCTGCGCGCCCCCTTCACCTGGTACCCGCCGCTGCTCGACTACCTGGGCGGCAAGATCGTCCTGCCCGAGCCCTTCGGCCTGCGCCACGCCTGGGCGGCCAAGCCGTGGGGCCACCGCTTCATGGCCGACGACGCCATGCGGACGGCCACCCCGGTCCTGCGCGTCGTCCACTCCGCGACCATGCGGGTCCTCAAGGAGCACGGCGTCGACATCGAGCGCTTCGACAACCGCTCGATGATTCTCAGCGGAATGGTCCAGGACCCCGCCCCGCGGAAGGCCGACGTCTACGACGCGTGAGACCGCCGGCCCGCTCCACGGCGGGCCGCGGCCCGGGCAGCCACGCCGCCCGGGCCCGCCGCCGGGCCCGGGCGCGTACTCACAGCGGCGGATTGCCGTGCTTGCGCGGGGCCGGTTCGACTGCCTTCGACCGCAGCACGCCGAGGGCCGAGACGAGCGTCTCCCGGGTACCGGCCGGGTCGATGACGTCGTCCACCAGCCCCCGCTCGGCCGCGTAGTAGGGGTGCATGAGTTCGGCCCGGTACTCCTTCACCAACCGGGCCCTGGTCTCGTCGGGGTCCTCCGCCTCGGCTATCCGGCGCCGGAAGATGACGTTGGCCGCGCCCTCCGCGCCCATCACCGCGATCTCGTTGGTCGGCCACGCGAAGGTGAGATCGGCACCGATGGACTGCGAGTTCATGACGATGTACGCGCCGCCGTACGCCTTGCGGAGGATCACCGTGATCCTCGGTACGGTGGCGTCGCAGTAGGCGTACAGCAGTTTGGCACCGTGCCGGATGATGCCGTCGTGCTCCTGGCCGACACCCGGCAGGAACCCGGGGACGTCCACCAGGGTGACCAGGGGGATGTTGAACGTGTCGCACATCTGGACGAAGCGCGCGGCCTTCTCGGAAGCCCTGATGTCCAGCACCCCGGCCAGCGACAGCGGCTGGTTGGCCACGACGCCCACGACCTCACCGGCCAGCCGGATCAGGACGCACAGGATGTTGGGGGCCCATCGCTCGTGGACCTCCAGCAACTCACCGTCGTCGGCCAGCTCCTCGATCACCTCGCGCATGTCGTAGGGCCTGCTGCCCTCCGCGGGCACCAGGTCCAGCAGCCGCGGTGAGCGCCTGCCGGCCGGGTCGCCGGTCTCGGCACGGGGCGGGCGCTCACGGTTGTTCCCGGGCAGCAGACCGAGCAGGTAGCGGACCTCGGTGAGGCACGACTCCTCGTCGTCGTACGCGAAATGGCAGACGCCGGAGGTCTCCGCGTGGACGTCCGCGCCTCCCAGGCCGCTCAGGGTGACCTCTTCGCCGGTGACCGCCCTCACGACGTCCGGACCCGTGATGAACATCTGCGAGGTGCCGCGCACCATGAACACGAAGTCGGTCAGCGCCGGGCTGTAGGCCGCGCCTCCGGCACAGGGGCCGAGCATGACGCTGATCTGCGGGATCACGCCCGAGGCCCGGGTGTTGCGGCGGAAGATTCCGCCGTAGCCCGCGAGCGCCGAGACCCCCTCCTGGATCCGGGCGCCGGCCCCGTCGTTCAGGGAGACGATCGGCGCACCGGCCGCGAGGGCCATGTCCATGATCTTGTGGATCTTCGCCGCGTGGGCCTCTCCGAGTGCGCCGCCGAAGATGCGGAAGTCGTGCGCGTAGACGAAGACGGTCCTGCCCTCCACCTCGCCCCAGCCGGTGATCACCCCGTCCGTGTGCGGGCGTTTCGCCTCCAGACCGAACCCCGTTGCCGTGTGCCGGCGGAACTGCTCCACCTCGTGGAAGGTGCCCTCGTCCAGCAGGAGGCCGATCCGCTCCCGGGCGGTGAGCTTCCCGCGTGCGTGCTGGGTCCGGGTCGCCTTCTCGTCCGGGCCGGCGTGCACCCGGTCGCGCAGGGCGTCGAGTTCGCCGACGCGTCGGTGCATGCCGGATGCGGGGTGCGGGGAGGGGGCCGGCGCGGTGACCGGTGCCGGCGTGTCCATGGTCGTCATCTGGGGCCTTTCTGCAGGGGTGGCCCGGCCGGTGGCGGACCGGCGGGACGGATGGCGCCGCTCAGGCGGCGTGCGTGGTCAGGACGGAGCGCGCGGCGGCCAGGTCGTCACGGATCCTGGCGGCGTCCGCCGGTCCGGCGGGCAGGAGCGGAAGCACCCTGCTGCGCCCGGCCAGGACCGCCGGGTGCCGGCGGGCGAGGGCGGACAGCCCACGACCGGGCCCGCATTCGACGAGCTGCCGCCCGGCTCCGCCCAGCAGGTGGTCCAGCGCCGGCCAGAAGCGCACCGGCGTCGCCGGCTGGGAGGACCACCAGGCGGCGTCCGCGGCCTGGTCGGCGGTGAGCGGAGCCGCGGTGTAGCCGGAGATCAGGGGAAGGGCGGGAGGCCTGGCCGCGACCGCCGCGAAGGCCGGCTCCGCCCGGGCGGAGAGTGGTGCGAGCACCGGACTGTGGAAGGGCGTCGAGGACGGCACGGTCCGGCACACCAGCCCCTGCTCGCGCAGTGCCGCGGTGACCTGGCCCAGATGGGGCTCGGGGCCGGCCAGGATCGTCTGGCGCGGCGAGTTGTGAGCTCCGACCACCACGTCGTCGCGCAGGTAGGGCGTCAGCGTGTCGGGGGCCGCCGCCACCGCGACCATCCCGCCGGCCGGACCGTCGGCGAGCCGGGTCACCCGGTCCCACATCAGACGGGCGGCGTCGGCGACGGTGAACACGTCGGCCAGGACGGCCGCCGCCATCTCGCCGACGCTGTGGCCCAGAAGTACCGCCGGGCGCACGCCCCACGACTCGACGGTGCGGCCGAGGGCGTAGTCGATCGTGAACAGCAGGATCTGGGACCGGGTGACGTGGTCCATCGGTACGGTGGGCCGTTCGCCCAGCCAGTCGTCGCGTACGTGTGCGCCCGGGGCGCCGAGTGCACCGAAAACCTCGTCCGCCGCGCCGGTGAACACTTCGTCGTGTCCGTAGAGGCCGGTGGCCATGCCGGGGTGCTGGGACCCCTGGCCCGGCAGCAGGAGAGCCACGGGCAGTGGCTCCACCGCGGCGGCCCGCATCGGGTTCGTCATCGTTCCCCCTCCTCCCGCGCGACCGCGCCGAGCGTCCGCGCGCGCCGATCCTCGCGGGGTCCGCTACAGGCGCGCTCGACCGCGGATCGAGGTCCTCCAGCAATCCTCGATCGGCGGTCGAGAAGCGGGCCGGAGGATCGGAGGGGCGCCCGTGGGTGCGGGCCCGGAGAGGATGTCCATGAGGTGCGATCAGCTCTACATCGCCGGTCTCGGCAGCTGGCTGCCGCCCGCCGTGCCGGTGGCCGACGCGGTGGCCCGCGGAGAGTGGGAACCGGCCGCGGCGGCGCGGAGCGGCATGCGGTCGGTGACCGTCTGCGAGGACGACACCCTGGCGCCCGCCGAGATGGCCGTGAAGGCGGCGGAACTCGCGCTGGAGCGAGCGGGTACGGACGGCTCGGACGTACGGATGCTGCTGCACGCGAGCCTGTACGACCAGGGCAACGCCCTGTGGGGTACCGCGTCGTACGTGCAGCGGCGTACCGTCCGCGCCGGCTGCCCCGCGCTGGAGGTGCGTCAGGTCTCCAACGGCGGCATGGCGGGGCTGCTGCTGGCTTCCGCGGTCCTGGGGCAGGGGGGCGGGGAGGTGCTGCTCACCACCGCCGACCGGTTCTGCCCGCCGGGTTTCGACCGGTGGCACAGCGACCCGGGAACGGTCTACGCCGACGGCGGGACGGCGATGCTGCTCTCGGCGAGGGAGGGCTTCGCCCGGGTGCGCTCACTGGCCGTGGTCTCGGACCCGGAGCTGGAGGGGATGCACAGGGAGGGCGAACCTTTCGGCGAGGCCCGGAACGCTCCGCCGGGCGTGCTCGATCTGGATGCGCACAAGAAGCGGTACGTGGCCCGGGCCGGGATGTCGTTCAGCGTGGCACGGGTGGCGGCCGGGCAGCGCGACGCCGTGAAGGAGGCCCTGGCGGACGCCGGGGTGGACGCCTCCGAGGTCTCCCGGTGGGTGCTGCCGCACTTCGGGCGCCGCCGACTGGAGACCAACTGCCTGCGCCCGCTGGGGATAGAGGCGGACCGGACCACCTGGGACTTCAGCAGCCGGGTGGGGCACCTGGGCGCGGGAGACCAGACGGCCGGTCTGGAGCACCTGGTCCGCTCCGGCGCTCTGGGACCCGGCGACCGCTGTGTCCTGATGGGCGTGGGCGCCGGGTTCACCTGGTCGTGCTCGGTGGTGGAGGTGCTGCACGCGCCCGGCTGGGTGGTGTGAGACGGCCGTCCGGACGCGCGGCAGCGGGGCGCACCCCTCCGGGTG
>NZ_JBHWZS010000117.1:0-23854 GCF_042728155.1 Streptomyces sp. NPDC060209 | reverse complement strand
CCGTACCCCCCGCCCCCCCCCCCCTTTCCCCGCGGGGCTGTGGGGGGGCCCCCGCGCGGCCGGGGTATAACTTTGGGGGGTTTTCGGGGGGCCGTAACCCCCCCTTCTCACCACTCGGGTGCCTACGCGCCGCGCAGCACCGCGCCTGTGCGCTCGGTGGCCAGGGCGACCGCGGTGTCACGGGCCGCGGAGGCCTCCTCCACGGTCAGCGTGCGGTCCGGGGCACGGAACCGCAGCGCGTACGCCAGGGACTTCCTGCCCTCACCGATCTGCTCGCCGGTGAAGACGTCGAACAGCCGCAGCGATTCGAGCAGACCGCCGGCGCCCTCGCGGAGCGCCTTCTCCACCGAGTCGGCGGGCACGCCCGAGTCGACGACGAGTGCGACGTCCTGGGTCGCCACCGGGAAGGTGGAGATGCGGGGCGCCTGGAGCGCGCCGTCGACGGCCTGCTCCAGGACGTCGAGCTCGACCTCCATGGCGCAGGTCCGCTCGGGCAGGTGGAGCTCCTTGACGACGCGCGGGTGCAGTTCGCCCGCGTGTCCGAAGAGGGCCTCCACGCCGTCGACCGTGACGTACAGCGCGGCGCAGCGGCCGGGGTGCCACGGAGCGTGTCGGTCTGCGCGGACCGTCACCTCGACGCCCGCCTCACGGGCGATCGTGCGCGCCGCCTCGACGGAGTCCGCCCAGTCGGACGGGCGGCCCTTGCCCCACCAGCCGGCCTGCTCACGGGCGCCCGCGAGGACGACGGCGGCACGGCGCGGCTGACGCGGCAGCGCGGCGTCCAGTCCGGCGATCTCCTCGTCGGTGGGACGGCGGTCGACGGGCAGCCGCACGGCCTTGGTCTCCTCGCCGGTCGGCCTGAAGACCAGGCCGGTCTCGAAGAGCGCCAGGTCGTGGCTGCCACGGCCGTCGTTGCGCCGCAGCGCGCCGAGCAGACCCGGCAGCAGCGTGGTGCGCAGCGCCGGCTCCTCGTCGGAGAGCGGGTTGACGAGGGTGACCGTACGGCGCCGGGCGTCGTCCTTCTCCAGGCCGAGCTGGTCGAGGACCGCGTCACCGATGAACGGGTAGCTCAGCGCCTCCACGTAACCGGCGCCCGCGAGGGCCCGGCCGATGCGGCGGTGCAGGCGCTGGCGGTCGGTGAGCCCGCGTCCGGAAGGCGGCGTCGGCAGGGTGGACGGGAGGTTCTCGTACCCCTCCAGCCGGATGACCTCTTCGGCGAGGTCGTTCGGCGCGGCGAGGTCCGGGCGCCAGGACGGCACCGTGACGATCAGCTCGTCCTGCCCGTAGACGTCGCAGCCGACCTCCTGCAGGCGGCGCACGACGGTCTCGCGGCCGTACGCGACCCCCGCCACCCGGTCGGGGTGGCTCGCGGGCATCGCGATGGTGCGGGGCGCGGACGGAGCGGTGATCTCGGTGACGCCCGCCTCGGCCGTGCCGCCCGCCAGGAGCACCAGCAGGTCGACGGTGCGCTGCGCGGCAGCGGCGGCGGCCTGCGGGTCGACCCCGCGCTCGAAGCGCTTGGACGCCTCGGAGCTGAGCTTGTGGCGGCGTGCGGTCCGGGCGATGGTGATCGCGTCGAAGTGCGCGGCCTCGATGACGACCTCGGTGGTGCCGGCCTCCTCGGCCGCGTCCGCGATCTCCGTGTCGGCACCACCCATGACGCCCGCGAGGCCGATCGGCCCGCGGTCGTCGGTGATGACCAGGTCCTGGGCGTCCAGGACCCGCTTGGCGCCGTCGAGCGTGGTGAGCTTCTCGCCCTGCTGGGCGCGGCGCACCCCGATCGTCCCCGCGACACGGGTGCGGTCGTAGGCGTGCAGCGGCTGGCCGAGCTCCAGCATCACGTAATTGGTGATGTCGACGGCCAGCGAGACCGTGCGCATCCCGGCCTTCTGCAGCCTGCGCTGCATCCAGATCGGGGAGCGCGCCTCGGGCTGCAGGCCGGTGACCGTACGCGCGGTGAAGTTGCTGCATCCGATCGGGTCGGACACCTTCACCGGGTAGCCGTGCGCGTTGGGCGGGGGCACGTCCAGGAGCGCCGGGTCGCGCAGCGGCAGCCCGTACGCGATGGCGGTCTCACGGGCGACCCCGCGCATCGAGAGGCAGTAGCCCCGGTCCGGCGTGACGGCGATGTCGAGGACCTCGTCGACGAGCTCCAGGAGCTCGATCGCGTCGGTGCCGGGCTCGTACTCGGGCGGCAGCACGATGATGCCGTGCGTGCCGTCGTCGCCCATGCCCAGCTCGTCGGTGGAGCAGATCATGCCGTGCGAGGTCTTGCCGTACGTCTTGCGCGCGGCGATCGCGAAGTCACCGGGCAGCACGGCGCCCGGCAGGACCACGACGACCTTGTCGCCGACGGAGAAGTTCCGGGCGCCGCAGACGATCTCCTGCGGTTCACCGGTGCCGTTGGCGGTGCCGACGTCGACGGTGCAGAAGCGGATGGGCTTCTTGAAGCCCTCCAGCTCCTCGATGGTCAGGACCTGTCCGACGGCCAGGGGGCCCTTGAGCCCGGCGCCGGTCTGCTCGACGGTCTCGACCTCGAGGCCGACGGAGACGAGCTTGGCCTGTACGTCACGGCCGGTCTCCGTCGCCGGCAGGTCGACGTATTCCCGCAGCCAGGAAAGCGGGACGCGCATCAGATCTCCATCCCGAACGGCCGGGTGAACCGGACGTCACCCTCGACCATGTCTCGCATGTCCTCTACGTTGTGGCGGAACATCAGCATCCGCTCGATGCCGAACCCGAAGGCGAATCCGCTGTACTTCTCGGGGTCCACACCGCAGGCGACGAGCACCTTCGGGTTGACCATGCCGCAGCCGCCGAGCTCGATCCAGCCCTCGCTGCCGCAGGTGCGGCAGGGGCGGTCCGGGTTGCCGACGGACTCGCCGCGGCAGACGTAGCAGACCATGTCCATCTCGGCGGACGGCTCGGTGAACGGGAAGAAGTTCGGCCGCAGCCGGGTCTTCATGTCCGGGCCGAAGAGCGCCTGGACCATGTGGTCGAGGGTGCCCTTGAGGTCGGCCATGGTGAGGCCCTCGTCGACCGCGAGCAGCTCGATCTGGTGGAAGACCGGGGTGTGCGTGGCGTCGAGCTCGTCGGTGCGGTAGACCCGGCCGGGGCAGACCACGTAGACGGGGGGCTTACGGCTGAGCAGCGAACGGGCCTGGACCGGCGAGGTGTGCGTACGCAGCACGACACCGGACTCGTCGCTCCTGGCACCGTCGGCGCCCTGCACGAAGAAGGTGTCCTGCATCTGCCGCGCCGGGTGGTCGGGCACGAAGTTCAGGGCGTCGAAGTTGAACCACTCCGCCTCGACCTCGGGCCCTTCGGCGATCTCGTAGCCCATGGCGACGAAGACGTCGGCGACGCGCTCCATGATGGTCGTCAGGGGGTGGCGCGCACCGGCCGGGATGCGGTCGTAGGGCAGGGTGACGTCCACCGCCTCCTCGACCAGCACCCGGGCGTCACGCTCGGCCTCCAGTTCTGTCTGGCGGGCGGCCAGCGCCTTGGAGACGGCGCCGCGGGCCTGGCCCACGCGCTTGCCCGCCTCGGCCTTGGCCTGGGGCGGCAGGGCGCCGATCTCGCGGTTGGCGAGCGACAGGGGTGAGGTACCACCGGTGTGCGCGGTCTTCGCCTGGGCGAGCGCGTCGAGGTCGCCCGCGGCGGCGAAGGCGGCGAACGCCTCGTCCCGCATGCGCTCGATCTCTTCCGGTTTCAGTGCCTCGACCTCGACTGGGTCGTACGACTTGTTCGGTGCCGACATCTCTTCCCGTGCTTCCGATTGGCTGGTGGCGACCCTGGTTCGACGACTGAGGACGCAAAGGTGCCAAAAGTCGAGTCTACGGGCCGCCGGGGGGCGGAGAAGCCCGTGGGCCGCTCAGGCCAGGTAGGCCGGCGCGCTCACGGGCAGGATAAATCGGAATTCGGCGCCGCCGCCGGGCGCGCGGTCCACCGTGATGGTGCCGCCGTGGGCCTCGACGATGCCCTTGACGATGTAGAGGCCCAGGCCGGTCCCGCCGCGCTTGCTCCCCCGCCAGAAGCGGGTGAAGACGCGGCCCATCGACTCCTCGGGGATGCCGGGACCTTCGTCGCTCACGGTGACTGCCGTTCCGCTCTCGTCGCTCTTGCCCGGTGCGGGCGCAGGGGCGATGTCGATGGTGACAGTTCCCTCGCCGTGCCGCACCGCGTTTTCGAGGAGGTTGCCGAGCACCTGGTCGACCTTGTCCGGATCGGCCCAGAGCGCGGGCAGCGGCTGCCGGGTGTGCACGAGGAAGCGGTCGGGTGCCTGGCCGTTCGCGGTGAGCGCCTGGACGTGGCGTTCGACGGCCGCGGAGATGTCCACGGGCTGGCGGCGCAGCTCGAGCCGGCCGGAGTCGATGCGGGAGATGTCGAGCAGCTCGGCGATGAGCCGGGTGACACGGTTGGCGTCGGCGTCGACGGTCTCCAGCATCAGCCGCTTCTGGTCGTCGGTGAACCGCTCCCACTTGGCCAGCAGCGTGGCGGTGAAGCCCTTGACGGAGGTCAGGGGGGAGCGCAGCTCGTGGGCGACGGTGGCGATCAGCTCGGCGTGGCTCAGCTCGGTGCGCCGGCGTGCCTCGGTGCCGCGCAACGAGACGACGAGCCTCCGGACCGGCCCGGTCGGGGCCTCCCGTACGTACCGGGCGGAGACCAGGACCTCTCGGCCGCCGGGGAGCAGAAGATTCCGCTCGGGCTGGCCGACTCGCGTGGCGAGCCCGCCGTAGGGGTCGGTCAGCTCCCACCAGCGGCGTCCCTTGAGGTCCTCGAGGGGCAGTGCCTGGTCCAGGGAGTGGCCGAGGGCGTCGGCCACGGGTGTGGCGGTGATCCGGGACGCGGCCCTGTTGAAGCAGACGACCTTGCCGTTCTCGTCGGCGACGACGAGTCCGTCGGGAAGATCGTCCGGGTCGATGTCCGCCGCGGGGTCCCCGAGGGCCCGGCTTCCGCCGTCCCCGTCGGAGAGGGCGCGCACGGCGGCCGTGTGTGTCGCTCGCGGCCCGCTCATGCCGACAGCCATCTTCCCGTACCCCACCTCTCGAACCGGTGTAGTGGGCCCCCGAGTTCGTCACCCTACTAGGCGTCAGCGGCCGGGCGACACCCTCCGGGTGGGCGCCGGCGGGGTGTGGCCCGTATCGATCGGTGAGGGGCCGGCGGGGATCAGCCCGCGTGCCGGGGGCGCTGGGCCCGCGCGGAGGCGTAGAGGCACACGGCGGCGGCGGTGGCGAGGTTGAGGCTCTCGGCCCTGCCGTGGATCGGGACCCGGACCACGGCGTCGGCCAGGGCGCGCGTCTCCTCCGGCAGGCCCCACGCCTCGTTGCCGAACACCCAGGCGGTGGGCCCGCCCATGGTGCCCGCGTCGAGTTCGTCGTCGAGGTCGTCCTCGCCGGCACCGTCGGCCGCCAGGATGCGCACACCGGCGTCCCGGAGCCCCTGCACGGCCTGCTCCACGGGCACGCCGACGGCCACCGGCAGATGGAAGAGCGAGCCCACGGAGGCCCGGACCGACTTGGGGTTGTAGAGGTCCACGGAGGCGTCGGTGAGCACGACCGCGTCCGCACCGGCGGCGTCCGCGCAGCGCAGCACGGTGCCCGCGTTGCCGGGGTCGCGTACGTGGGCGAGGACGGCGACCAGGGTGGGCTTCGCCGCGAGGATGTCCTCGAAGGGCGAGTCCAGGAAGCGGCAGACGCCGATCAGGCCCTGGGGGGTGACGGTCTGCGAGACGTCGGCGAGCACGTCGCCGTCCGCGAGGTGCACGCGGGCCCCGGCGGCACGGGCCGCGTCGATGATGTCGGCGTACCGGTCGGCCGCCTCGACGGTGGCGAAGAGCTCGGTCAGTGTGGGCTCGCCGTCGCCGCCCCGGTGCGCGGCGGCCTCCCGCACGGCCTGCGGCCCCTCGGCGATGAACCTGCGCTCCTTGCCGCGGAAATTGCGCCTGGCCAGTCGGCGTGCGGCGGCGATTCGCGGCGATCGTGCGGAGATCAGTTCGGGGGTGCCCATGGTCGGCGGCGAGCCTCTCTGCGTAAGTCAGCTTCTCTGCGTACGTTTCTCCGCGTACGGCTGACTACGTACGCGACACGTGGTGCAACGCACCGGACCCGCAGACGGCACGCGCCTGCGGGTCCGGCTCAAAACGCTGGAACGACGGAAGTGCTGCCTGGATCAGGCGGCCTTCGGGGCGTTGACGTCGCTCGGGAGGGCCTTCTGGGCGACCTCGACGAGGGCGGCGAACGCGTTGGCGTCGTTGACCGCGAGCTCGGCCAGGATCTTGCGGTCCACCTCGATGTTGGCGGCCTTCAGACCCTGGATGAGGCGGTTGTACGTCATGCCGTTCTGGCGGGCAGCCGCGTTGATGCGCTGGATCCAGAGCTGACGGAAGTCGCCCTTGCGCTTCTTGCGGTCGTTGTAGTTGTAGACCAGGGAGTGGGTGACCTGCTCCTTGGCCTTGCGGTACAGGCGCGAACGCTGACCGCGGTAACCCTTGGCGGCCTCGAGGATCGCCCGGCGCTTCTTGTGGGCGTTTACTGCCCGCTTGACGCGTGCCACTTTTGACTCCTTACAGCGGGGCCGCGGTTGGACTCACACGGCCCGGAAACGAATTGGTCCCGGTCGGATCGAGGTCGCGCCTCCGGGTTCACCGGAGGCCGCGTCCTCACTTGCCGAGAAGCTTCTTGACCTTCTTGACGTCGGCCGGAGCCACGACGACCGTGCCGGTCAGCGAGCGGGTCTTCTTGGACGACTTGTGCTCGAGCAGGTGGCGCTTGCCGGCCTTCTCACGGAGCACCTTGCCGGAGCCGGTGATCTTGAAGCGCTTGCTGGCACCGCTGTGCGTCTTGTTCTTCGGCATCGCGCCGTTCTCTCCTCGTCAGTGGCGCCCCTCTCGGTGCGGGGCACCGGACTGCAGGGGCGTCAGATCTTTGGGTGGTTCCCGAGGGACCCGGGGGCGCCTGGATGGCAGCCCCCAGAGGTCACGCCTCGGAAGGTGTCTCTGAAGGTGTCTCTGAAGGTGTCTCGACCGGAGCCTCGGCAGCTGCGGCAGGGGCCTCAGCGACTTCACCCTCGGACTCGGCGTCGTGGGCGTAACCCTGACGCTCCGCCTTACGGGCGGCCTGAGCCTCGCGGGCCTCGGCCATGGCTTCGGTCTTCTTCTTGTGCGGGCCCAGAACCATGATCATGTTCCGGCCGTCCTGCTTCGGGTTGGACTCGATGAAGCCGAGGTCCTCGACATCCGAAGCGAGACGCTGGAGCAGTCGGAAGCCCAGCTCGGGGCGGGACTGCTCACGACCACGGAACATGATCGTGATCTTGACCTTGTCCCCCTGCTTGAGGAACCGGACGACGTGACCCTTCTTGGTGTCATAGTCGTGCGGGTCGATCTTCGGCCGGAGCTTCATTTCCTTGATGACCGTGTGCGCCTGGTTCTTGCGCGCCTCACGGGCCTTCATGGCCGACTCGTACTTGAACTTCCCGTAGTCCATGAGCTTGCACACGGGGGGACGGGCTGTCGCCGCCACCTCGACCAGGTCGAGGTCGTACTCCTGTGCGAGCTCCAGGGCCTTGGCAAGCGGAACAATCCCGACCTGCTCGCCGCTGGGACCGACAAGTCGCACCTCGGGAACGCGAATCCGGTCGTTGATGCGGGGCTCGGCGCTGATGGATCCTCCTCGGTAGCACCACGCGACCGCCTGGCGGACAGCCGCGTAACGTCTGTTTCGTGAGACCAACCGAGCCGGGAAAGGAAAAATGCCCCGGACGGGACACAGGCGGGGCTCCTGGAAATACCGGAACACCGCCGCGGTCAACCGCGGGGCGCATCGAGCAGCTCCATCGTCCGTACGGAACGATGGTCGCTACCTGACCGGTGACCTGCCATCCGCGAGGACGGTCAGGTGGGAGATCGGAGCCTCCACTTGTGGGCCGAGCACATAGGTGTCCGGCCGGTCGTTACACAAGGTTAGCAGCTCGCCGGGGGTACGGCGAACCCTCTGTCCTGACGGCTCCCGCAGGAGGAGCCGTGCCGACGTGGCCTTATCGTGTGGGGCATGAGCGACGCGACCACTCCCAGCACCGAGAACCCCGGCTTCGACGACATGGCCCGCGACATCGCGGAGGTTCCAGCGGTCGAGGTGATCGTGACCGTCGCCGTCAATCTGATGAGCGCGGCAGCCGTGAAGCTCGGCCTGACCGAGGAGGGCGAGCAGCACAAGGACCTCGACGAGGCCCGCAAGCTGGTCCAGGCACTGGCCGGGCTCCTCGACGCCAGCACGACCGAGATCAGCACCTTCCACGCCTCGCCGCTGCGCGACGGCCTGAAGTCCCTCCAGCTGGCCTTCCGTGAGGCCTCGCTCGTCCCGGACGAGCCCGGCCAGGGCCCGGGCGAGAAGTACACCGGCCCCGTCTACGGCTGATCCTCACGCCGCGACCACGGCCTGACGAGCCCGCCGCCTGTGACAGGTGGCGGGCTCGTGTGCGTCAGCGGCTGAACAGGGGGGCGCCGGGGGCCTCGGCATCGGCCGGCAGCAGTGCCAGGTCGATCCCGCGCACCAGCCGGGCGCGCAGCACCTCGCTGGCCGAGAGCGCGTCGGCGACCCGGCGCGCGGCGTCGGCGACCACGGCGTCCGGGGTGAGGACCAGGGCGAGGGTGCCGTCGGCCCGGCCGGGACCGAGGTGGGCACGCAGCACCGCGGGCTCGGCCGCGACTGCTTCCCGCACCGCCGCGACGACGGCGGGGTCGTCGAGCGGGTCCGCGCTGGCACGGTTCTCGGCCAGGGCCAGCAGCGCCGGGCCGGTCAGCTCGAAGGCGACGGGCCCCGCAAGGTCGAGCACCACCGTGTCCGCCTTCTCGTGCGCGGCGGCCTGCAGCGCCTGGTGCAGGGGTACGGCGACGGGGCGCGCCTGCGGGTCCCAGCGGGCCAGCGCGGCGGTGGAGGTGAAAGCGGGCAGGGCGCGCCGGTCACCCGCCTGCAGGGTCGGCACGGCCATGTCGCTGGTCTTCTCGCGGCGCAGCCCGTTCTCGTCCTCCTCGACCTCGCCCAGCACGGCGACGACCGGGACGAGCAGCCGGGCGCCGCGGAGCGCCGCCAGGACCGGGCCGACTGCCGTACGGTCCTCGGCCCAGGCCGCGAGGGCTGCTGTCAGTTCGGGCGAGGCAGTGCCGTCGTCGTCGGAGAAACCGGGGTCCGGGATGTTCTTGAGGGCCACACGACGAGCGTAGTGGGTCGGTTCTCTCACCTGGGCGACAGGTCGGGCACAGGCTGCTGCCAGCTGCGCTGCCTAGCGTCCGGGCCATGCCCCGTCACAGAACGCGCAGGCCCGTGCTGTCCGGCCTCGTGACCGCCGCCGTCGTGCTGCTGGCAGGTTCCGCCGCGGGAGGTGCCTATCTGGTGGGTCGCTCGCCGGATGACGCGCACGCCGCCGTGGCCGCCGTATCGTCCGCGTCGAGCCCGCCGGCCGCGGCGGGGCGGAGCGAGGAGCCCGAGGTGGATCTCGACGCGGAGCTGGCCGACGCGCTGGCGCCCCTGGCGGACGGCGCCGATGTGTCGGTGGCCGTGCTGGACACGGAGAGCGGCGCGGGTGCCGCGTACGGGGACGAGGTGTACGACTCCGCCAGCATCGTCAAGGTCGACATCCTGGCGGCCCTGCTGCTCCGGGCCCAGGACGAGGGCCGGGAGCTGAACGGCGCCGAGCAGGCGTACGCGGAGGCCATGATCCGGCGCAGCGACAACACCTCGGCCACCGAGCTGCTCAAGGTGATCGGTGGGGAGGAGGGGCTCGACGAGGCCAACGAGCGGCTGGGGCTGACCGGAACGAAGGCCGCCCACGCGTGGGGGCTGACCCAGACCACGGCCGCCGACCAGGTGCGGCTGCTGGAGGCGGTGTCCGGGACTGATTCGGAGCTGTCGGCGGCCTCTCGCGCCTACATGACGGAGCTGATGGGCCAGGTCGAGGCGGACCAGCAGTGGGGGGTGTCCGCTGCGGGCACCGACGCGGTGCTGAAGAACGGCTGGATGCCCCGGACGACCACGGGGCTGTGGGACATCAACAGCATCGGGCGGGTGGAGAGCGGCGGACACACCGTGCTGGTGGCGGTGCTGTCGCGCGGGCACGCGACGAAGGAGGCGGGCATCGCTCTCGTGGAGTCCGTCGCGAAGGCGGCGGTGGGCGTGACCGGTGCGGTGACCGCATCGGGCTGAGGCCCGCGCGGTCGCGGAAGCGGCCGGCGCTGTGGAAGCCGGCCGGTTCGCTCAGCGGTAGGGGCCCGTGGGGAAAGGGTTGTACCCGGGCGCGGCGGCGTTCCTGCCACCGGCCCTGCCGCCGCCCGTGTTCCTGCCCCGCCACAGCACCACGGCCAGGGCGAGGAATGCGGCTCCGAGGCCTCCCGCCGAGGGGGCCAGCCAGCCGGCCGGGTCCCCGTCATCCCCTTGGGAGGCGGGGCCGGACCCGAAGTACTGCTCGCTGTAGCCGGCCTCGGCGGCACGCGCGCTCAGATCGTCCGGGCGCAGCTTCGCCCCTGCCTCTATCGCGGCTGCGGGGTCGACCAGGCCGTAGCCCCTCGCGTCGTCGCGGCCGCCCGAGGGGGCGTTGCCGGCGGTGTCCGTGAGCAGGGTCTTGATCTGCGCGGGCGAGAGACCCGGGTGCGCGGAGCGCACGAGGGCCACCGCCCCGGAGACGAAGGCCGACGCGGCTGAGGTGCCCCACTCGATGTAGTAGTGCTGGTCGGGGTTGGCGACGACGATGTCGACACCGGGCGCGCTGACGGTGGCGTACCAGCGGCGGGTGGAGAACGCGGCGTGCGTGCCGTACTTGTCGACGGCCGCGACGGCGATCACACCGGGGTAGGCGGCGGGGTAGGAGGCCCGGTCGCCCTTCTCCCCGCTGTTGCCCGCGGAGGCGACGACGGCGACGCCCTTGCCGAGGGCGTACTGCACGGCGGCGTCCTCTCCGGGTTCCGGGTGCGCCGACTCGCTGTCGTCACCGAGGGAGAGGTTGATGACGTCGGCGCCGTGGTCGGCCGCCCAGCGGATGCCGTCGGCGAGCGCGGTTCCGCGCGACTCGCGGGCCTTGGTGCGCGACGGGTCGCCGGACTCGAGGATCACCCGCACGGGCAGGATCTTCGCCTCCGGGGCGACGCCGAGCACGCCGTCGCCCCGCCCGGGGCCGTTGCCGCGGCCGGCGATGATGCCGGCCATCGCGGTGCCGTGCAGGGCCCATGAGCGGTCTCCTCGTCCGGCACCGAAGCCGATGAGGTCCTTGCCGGGGAGCACCTGGCCGGCAAGGTCGGGGTGGTCGTCGTCGACCCCGGTGTCCAGGACCGCGACCGTGATGCCCTTGCCCTTCGTGGTCTGCCAGGCCGTGTCGGTGTGGAGGGCCTCGAGGCCCCACTGCTGGTCACGGATGGCGTCGGCGTGGGCGGGCACGGCGGGCAGCAGCGCGAAGGCGGTGGCCGTCGCCACGGCGGCGAGCGCCCGGAGCCGGCGGGGACGGGTCATTCCGGCTTCTCCGTGAGGTCGGTGACGGTCCGGCGCAGGGTGCGCTCCACCCGGTCGGCGACGCCCTTCGCCTCGTGGCCGAGTCCCGCCTGGGCGGGGGCCGTCGCGGCACCGGCCGCCATGGCGTCGGCGGCGGGCTGTGGTTCGGCGACCGTACGGCCGTCGGCGAAGCCGGAGACGGCGAACACGACGACGGGCACCTCGGTCAGGACGTGCACCGTCCAGCTGGCGCGCTGTTCTTCGCCGAAGCCGGCGGCGACGGTGCCCTTGACCGGGTAGGTGCGCGGCATCAGGTCCGGCCGGGCGGCGAGGTTCTGGGTGGTGAACCGGGTGCTGAGGGCGCTCATCGTCTCGGCGTCGCCCTCGGTGAAGACCATGCCGACGGTGGTGACGCTGCTGCGTGTGGCGTCGGTGTAGGTGGCGCGCACCAGGCGTTCGCAGCCGACCGGACGGAGTGTCTTGATCAGCAGGGGGTCCAGACCCGCCGCGCAGCCGCTGTCGCTCGCGACGGCGACCCTGGTCCAGACCCGGTCGGTTGCTCCCGGGCCCGCGCCGTCGCCCTTGAGGGTGCGCGGGAAGAGGGTGTCGACGGGCGCGCTGTGCCAGACGGAGCGGCCCACGGTGAACGCGCTGTCGTCGCCGGGCTCGGCCGCGGAGTCGCCGGTGAGCCAGCTGCCGGTGACCGCGCCGCCGATGAGTCCGAGGCCGAGCACGGCACAGACCGCGGCCGCCGCGGTTCTGGCGGGCTTCCGGGCTTTGACGGGGCGCAGCCGGGTGGTGGTCTCGGCGGGCGTCTCGGCGTACGCGTAGTACGCGCCGGGCGGGGCCGGGGTGGCACCGGGGCGCGGGGTGATGTCCACCGCGCCGACGGGCCTGCGCCTGGTGGCGGAAGGCGGTGGCGGCGGGCCGGGGTGAACGGGCGGCGGGCCGGGGTGGACGGGCGGCGGGCCGGGGTGAACGGGTGGCGGGCCGGGGTGGGCGGGCGGCGCGGGGGGTACGGGGCGGAGCCGGGTGGTCGTCTCGACCGGTGGTTCGGGCTCGGCACGCGGACCGGGCGGCGCGGGCTCCGGACGCGGGTGTGGAGGCGCGGGCTCCGGACGCGGGACCGGAGGTACGGGGCCGCTTCCGGGTATGGGCGGCGGGGTGGCCGGTCGGGGCGGCACTGGAGCGCGCTGCGCTTCGGTACTCATCCGTCCCCCTGGTCCACGTCCCCGCACCGCCCACGGGCCGCCGTTGCGCACGGGCCCGTCGGTCGATCGTGTGACGGTCACTCTACGGGGTGGACGGCACCCCGTGGGAACGGGAAGGAGGCTGCGGGACGATCTGCACCGAACGTCCCCTACCCAGTGGTACGGCCGTCTGGCAAGCTGCGGCCATGACTGTCCGCGCCGCTGACCGGAGCCGTTACAACCGGGCCACAGCACATCTCGACGCGCCGGTGGCCGTCGTCGACCTCGAGGCATTCGACGCCAACGCCGACGACCTGGTGCGCCGGGCGGGCGGGAAGCCCATCCGGGTGGCGAGCAAGTCGGTGCGCTGCCGTGCCCTGCTGGAGCGGGTGCTCGCGCGTCCGGGCTTCGCCGGGATCATGTCGTTCACCCTCGCGGAGTCACTGTGGCTGGCCCGCGCCGGATTCGACGACGTACTGCTGGCCTATCCGTCGGCCGACCGGTCCGCGTACGCCGAACTGGCGGCCGATCCCAAGCTCGCCGCGGCGGTGACGGTGATGGTGGACGATCACGCGCAGCTGGAGCTCATCGACGCGGCGCGGGCCGGGGGCACCGAGGAGATCCGGGTCTGCCTGGAGCTGGACACCTCGCTGCGGTTGTTCGGCGGCCGGGTCAGGATCGGCGCGCTGCGCTCGCCGCTCCGCTCCCCCGCCCAACTGGCCGAGCTGGCACGCTCGGTGGAGCGCAGGCCGGGCTTCCGGCTGGTGGGGCTGATGGCGTACGAGGGCCATGTCGCCGGTGTGGGCGACTCGGTGGCCGGCCGGCCGCTCCGGTCGCGCGCGGTCCGGCTGATGCAGGCGGCGGCCCGCAGGGAGCTGGCGGCCCGGCGCGCGGAGGTCGTGCGGGCGGTCCGCGCGGTGGCACCCGGCCTGGAGTTCGTGAACGGGGGCGGCACCGGCAGCGTGCAGCACACCGCGGCCGAGCCCGCGGTGACCGAGATAGCGGCGGGCTCCGGGCTCTACGTACCGAGGCTGTTCGACAACTACACCTCGTTCACGGGCCGTCCGGCGGCACTGTTCGCCCAGCCCGTGGTGCGGCGGCCGGGTGTGGGCGTGGTGACGGTGCTCGGCGGGGGCTATCCGGCGTCCGGGGCGGCGGGGGCGGACCGGCTGCCGGTGCCGTATCTGCCCGAGGGGCTGCGCTACGACCCGCAGGAGGGCCCGGGCGAGGTCCAGACACCACTGATCGGCGCCGCGGCTGACGATCTGCTGATCGGCGACAAGGTGTGGTTCCGGCACGCCAAGGCCGGCGAGCTGTGCGAACGCTTCGACGAACTGCGGCTGATCGAGGGTGAGCGGATCACCGCCACCGTGCCGACGTACCGCGGTGAGGGCCGCACCTTCCTGTAGAACGCCGCTCAGGGAGCCACGGTGCTGCCCACGCCGCCGCCGGTGGCGTCGCCGATCGGGCGGATGCCCCGGGTGATGGTGTCCATGAGGGGGAGCGGCAGCTCGTCCCGGCCGGCGTCGAACGCGAAGCGCACGATGACCGGCGTCTCGCTGCCCACCGCGGAGGGGAAGACGAGCGACTGCACGTATCCGCCGGGGCCCTTGCCGGTGGTGACCTGCCGGCGCACCAGGTATCCGGTGCGTCCCGCCACGGTCACGGACTTCGACGCCAGTTCCTTCTGGGACCTGATGCCCCCGTGGATGAGGTCGCCGACGGTGTCCTTCCCGTAGGCGCGGTCGGCCGCCGTCCCGATGTCCTCCTCGGCCAGCGCCTTCATGTCCGTGAGGTCGGTGCCGCTCACCGTCCGGACGGTGACCGTGCCGTGGTAGCAGAAGCTCCCCGAGTCGCCGGGGCAGGTGTAGGAGCCGACCGTACGCATCGTGGAGGCGTCGTCGAGGGTGTTCTCCGGCTTCTCCCAGCCGTCGGGGACCGGGAGCGTGACCCCGTTGAGCTGGTCGACCAGCAGTGCGGGATCGGAATCGGGGCCCTGGGCGGGCGACGGGGTGGCCGCGCTTGCGCTGTCCGTCGAGGTGGGCGTCGGCGCGCTGCTGCTGGACGCGGACCTCGGCTGCGTACCGCCGCCGTCCTGACCCAGCACCAGGAACCCGGTGACGGCGGCGGCGGCGACCGCCAGGCCCGCCACCGTCAGGGCGGCGATCCGGCCGGCTCGTCCGCCACCGCCCGGCGTGACGTCTCCTGTCCCGTGCGGCGCGGACCGCGGCCGGAGCCCCACGGGCGGGGGCACGGCGGTCGGGCGGGTGTACCCGGTCCAGGCCGTGCCGTCCCACCAGCGCTCGGTGCCGGGCACGTTCACGTCCGGGTACCAGCCGGGCGGCGTCGCGTAGCTCATGTCACCACCCTAGGGAGCGTCAGTCGAGCGGGGTCACGTACGCACCCGAGATTCCGCCGTCGACGAGGAAGTCGGTGGCGTTGACGAACGAGGAGTCGTCGCTCGCCAGGAAGGCGACCGCGGCCGCGATCTCCGTCGCCTCGGCGAACCGGCCGACAGGGATGTGCACGAGCCTGCGGGCGGCACGCTCCGGGTCCTTGGCGAACAGCTCCTGGAGCAGGGGGGTGTTGACCGGCCCGGGGCACAGGGCGTTGACCCGGATCCCCTCGCGGGCGAACTGCACCCCGAGTTCGCGGGACAGGGCCAGGACACCGCCCTTGGAGGCGGTGTACGAGATCTGGGAGGTCGCGGCGCCCATCCGGGCCACGAAGGACGCGGTGTTGATGATCGAGCCGCGGCCCTGGCGCCGCATGTAGGGGATGGCGGCCTTGCAGCAGAGGTAGACGGAGGTGAGGTTGACGTCCTGGACGCGCTTCCATGCCTCCAGACCGGTCTTGAGGATGGAGTCGTCGTCGGGCGGTGAGATACCGGCGTTGTTGAAGGCGATGTCGACGGAGCCGTACGTGTCGTCCGCCGCCGCGAAGAGGGCTTCGACCTGGTCGGGGTCGGTGACGTCGACGGGTACGAAGGTGCCTCCCGCCTCCTTGGCGGCGGCCTTGCCCGCGGTCTCGTCGATGTCGCCGCAGACGACATGGGCCCCTTCCGATGCCAGCCGGCGTGCGGTGGCGAGGCCGATGCCGCTGCCCGCGCCGGTGATGACGGCGGTGCGGCCGGTCAGACGGCGGCAGATGTTCCCGGAGTCGGTGGTCATGTGTTCTCAGGCCTCCGTGCCGATGAAGACGTTCTTGGTTTCGGTGAAGGCCGCGAGGGCGTCGGGCCCCAGTTCACGGCCGAGCCCGGACTGTTTGTACCCGCCGAAGGGGGTCCAGTAGCGGACGGCGGAGTGGGAGTTGACGGAGAGGTTCCCGGCCCGGACCGCCCGGGAGACCCGCAGGGCGCGCCCCACGTCGCGGGTCCAGACCGAGCCGGCCAGGCCGTGGTCGGTGGCGTCGGCCAGCCGGACGGCGTCGTCCTCGTCCTCGAAGGGCAGGACGACGGCGACGGGGCCGAAGACCTCCTCGGTGGCGACGGGGGCGTCGGGGGCGATCCCGGTGAGGACGGTCGGAGGGAACCAGAAGCCGGGGCCGGTGGGCGCGCTGCCCCGGATGCCGTCCGCGTCGTCCGGGACGAATCCGCGGACGCGCTCCAGCTGGGTCAGGGAGATCAGCGGGCCCATCTGCGTCTTCTCGTCCGACGGGTCCCCGACGACGACGGAGGCGACGGCCGGGACGAGGAGTTCCAGGAAGCGGTCGTACACGGACCGCTGGACCAGGACGCGGGTGCGGGCGCAGCAGTCCTGGCCGGCGTTGTCCAGGAATGACATGGGGGCGGAGGCAGCGGCGGCCTCGATGTCGGCGTCGGCGAAGACGATGTTGGGGCTCTTGCCGCCGAGTTCGAGGGTCAGGCGCTTCACCCGGTCCGCGCACCTGGCCATGATCTGTTTGCCGACGCGGGTCGAACCGGTGAAGACGATCTTGGCCACGCCCGGGTGTCGGACCAGGGCGTCGCCCGTCACATCCCCGGCGCCGGGCAGCACCTGGAAGAGGTGTTCGGGGAGTCCCGCGTCGAGAGCGAGCCGGGCCAGGTACTGGGCGGTGAGCGGGGTGGTCTCGGCCGGTTTGAGGAGGACGGCGTTGCCGGCGGCCAGGGCTGGGGCGGCGCCCCAGGCGGCGATCGGCATGGGGAAGTTCCACGGGGCGATCACTCCGACCACGCCCAGCGGTTCGAGGAACGTGAGATCGATCCCGCCCGGTACGGGGATCTGGCGCCCCGTCAGGCGTTCCACTCCCCCGGCCGCGTAGTCCAGCAGGTCCCGGACGTTCGCCGCCTCCCAGCGGGCGTTGCCCAGGGTGTGTCCCGCTTCGGTGACCTCCAGCCGGGCCAGCCGTTCGACGTGTTCGTCGACGAGGACGGCGAAGCGGCGCAGCAGCCTGGCCCGGTCGGCGGGAGCCAGGGCCGCCCAGGTGCTCTGGGCGGCCGCGGCGCGGGTGACGGCGGCGTTGACCTCGGCGACGGTGGTGGCGGGGACGGTGGCGACGAGCTCTTCGGTCGCCGGGTTCAGGACACGGTGTTCGTGGATCACGGGGCTCCTCACAGGCGTTCGAAGGAGCGGCGGAGCTCCCAGTCGGTCACCGCTGCGTCGAAGGCCTCCAGTTCGACGCGCGCCATGTTGCGGTAGTGCGCGACGACGTCGTCGCCGAAGGCCTCCCGGGCCACCTCGCTGCTCTCCCAGAGGGCGGCGGCTTCGCGGAGCGTGGTGGGGACCTGGTCGTATCCGGCGGTGTAGGCGTTGCCCTCGCAGGCGTCGGGCAGTTCCAGCTCGTTCTCGATGCCGTGCAGACCGGCGGCGACGAGGCCGGCGACCGCGAGATACGGGTTCACGTCGCCGCCGGGCAGCCTGTTCTCGAAGCGCATCGAGCGGCCGTGTCCGACGACGCGCAGGGCGCAGGTGCGGTTGTCGTGGCCCCAGGCGACTGCGGTCGGGGCGAAGGAGCCGGGCTGGAAACGCTTGTAGGAGTTGATGTTCGGCGCGTACAGCAGGGAGAAGTCGCGCAGGGCTGCGAGCTGGCCGGCGAGGAAGCGCCGCATCACCGGGGACATCGTGCCGCCCTCGCCCGCCATGACGCTGTGCCCTTCGGCGTCCTGGAGCGAGAGGTGGATGTGGCAGGAGTTGCCCTCGCGCTCGTTGAACTTGGCCATGAAGGTGAGCGCGACGCCCTCCTGGGCGGCGATCTCCTTGGAGCCGGTCTTGTAGACGGCGTGCTGGTCGCAGGTGACGAGCGCCTCGTCGTAGCGGAAGACGATCTCGTGCTGGCCGGGGTTGCACTCGCCCTTGGCGGACTCCACGGTGAGCCCGGCGGCCGCCATCTCGTTACGGATGCGGCGCAGCAGCGGTTCGATGCGGCCGGTGCCGAGGACCGAGTAGTCGACGTTGTACTGGTTGGCCGGGGTGAGACCACGGTAGTTGCGGTCCCACGCCTGCTCGTAGGTGTCCTTGAAGACGATGAATTCAAGCTCCGTGCCGACGTGGGCGGTCAGCCCGTGCGCGGCGAGCCGCTCCAGCTGCCGCCGGAGGATCTGGCGGGGCGCGGCGACGACCGGCGACCCGTCGTCCCAGGCGAGATCGGCCATGACCAGGGCCGTGCCTTCGTGCCAGGGGATCCTGCGCAGGGTCGTGAGGTCGGGGCGCATCGCGAAGTCGCCGTAGCCGTTGGACCAGGAGGACATGGCGAATCCGTCGACGGTGTTCATGTCCGTGTCGACGGCGAGCAGGTAGTTGCAGCCCTCCGTTCCGTGCTCCAGCACCTCTTCGAGGAAGAAGGACGCCGCGAACCGTTTGCCCTGCAGCCTGCCCTGCATGTCCGGGAAGGCGAGGACCACTGTGTCGATCTCACCGCGCTCCACGAGCACGCGCAGCTCGTCGGTCCCCAGCGGGGGTGTTCGGTCTGCCACGGGATACTCCTCGTTCGGTCAGCCGGTCTAAGGTATGGGAGAAAACCATTGGGGGGAAGGGAATCGGGACGTGGCGGAAGAGACCGGAGAACCCGGGTCCTCGGACCGGCTGCTGCCCGCGCTGCGGCCGGTCCGTGCGGGCAACGGCTTCGAGGAGGCGCTGGAGCAGATCCTCCAGGTGGTCCGGCTCGGCCTGGTGCCCGGCGGCGGGCGACTGCCGGCCGAGCGCGAGCTGGCCGGGCTCCTCGGCATCAGCCGCGTCACCCTGCGCGAGGTGCTGAAGGTGCTCCAGGACCAGGGCCTGATCGAGGCCAGACGAGGCAGGTACGGCGGAACGTTCGTGCTCCCCCGCACCGGCCCGGCCGACGGTGACGAGCTGCGCCGCCGGGTGGCGGACGTCGACATCGAGGATGTCCTGCTGTTCCGCGAGGTCCTGGAGTCGGGGGCTGCCGGTCTCTGCGCGTCGCGCGGCCTCGACGACGAGGGGGCGGACCGGCTGCGTAAGGCTCTGGCGGCGACACACGAGGCACCTCTGCCCGACTACCGCAGGATCGACACCCTTTTCCATCTGACGCTCGCCGAGCTCTCCGGCTCCCCCTCCCTCGCGGCCCGGTACGCGGCCGTGCGGGCGAGCGTCAACGACCTCCTGGACTGCATACCCCTGCTGGTACGGAACCTCGAACATTCGCAGCATCAGCACACTGTCCTCGTCCGAGCGGTGCTCGACGGCGACGAGGCGGGGGCGGTGACGGTGATGCGCGAGCACTGCGCGGGGACGGCCGCTCTGCTCCGCGGGTTCCTGGCTTGATCCAGCCCTTCCGGATCACTGCTCTTGCGCGGCGGCCCGGTACGAACAAAGGTATGAGGCAACACCATTGCACCGGGCCGGTCCGCAGACCGGCCGCCGGAGGGACCGCACCATGCACGAACCGCTCATCGGCGTCACGACCTATCTGGAGCCGGCGGCTCGCTGGGGCGTCTGGGAACTCCCGGCGGCGGTGCTCCCCTCCGCCTACCCTCAGCTGGTCCAGCGGTCCGGCGGACTGGCCGCGCTGCTGCCGCCTGACGACTCGGCGAAGGCGGCATCCGTCGTGGCACGGGTGGACGGTCTCGTGATCGCGGGCGGCGCCGACGTCGATCCCGGACTGTACGGCGCGGAGCGCGACTTCAGGACAGGTCCGCCCGCGCACGAGCGGGACACCTGGGAGGTGGCCCTGCTCCGCGCGGCGAGGGCGGCCGGCACCCCGGTGCTCGGGATCTGCCGCGGTATGCAGCTCCTCAACGTGGCGCTGGGCGGCACGCTGACCCAGCATCTGGACGGCCACGCGGGCCCGTTCGGGAAGACCGGGGTCCTCGGCGAGCACACTGTGGCGCCGGTTCCGGGGACCCTGTACGCCTCTCTCGTGCCCGAGGAGGCGTCCGTACCCACCTACCACCACCAGGCAGTGGACCGGCTCGCGCCAGGGCTGGTGGCTTCCGCGCACGCCGCGGACGGCACCGTGGAGGCGATCGAGCTGCCCGGCGCCTGGGTGCTCGGGGTCCAGTGGCACCCGGAGATGGGCGACGACCTCCGCATCATGCGGGCCTTGGTGGCGGCGGCCCGGCACGGGGCGGCCGTGCCGTCGGTCTGAGACGGGCGGTCGGGCGGGGCGCCCGCCCGACGGCCGGGGCCGCGCGGCTCACGGGCGGGCGAGGCTCGACAGCCTCGAAGGGCGCTCACCTCGCGCCGTCAGGACCCCGCCTCACCGGCGGTCAAGGAGAGCAGGTCGCGGGCAGGTCCCGTGGGCCGGTGTCCGGCGGGCCAGACCGCGCGCAGCTGACGGCGCAGCCTGACGCCCGCGACGGGGACCTTGACCAGGCGCCGCGCGGAGAGCTCCTCCCCCAGCGCCAGTTCGCTCAGCACACAGGGCCCGGCGCCGCTCTCCGCGGCCCCTTTCACCGCCGTGGTCGAGGAGAGTTCGAGCAGGGGGCGCGCCAGTCCACCGTGCACGGCGAGCGCGGCGTCCAGGACCTGCCGGGTCCCGGAGCCGCGCTCCCGCAGGATCAGGGGCGCCTCGGCGAGTTCCGCCGGGGTCAGCCGGTCCCGGCGCGCCCATGGGTGGGAGGGGGCGACCACGACGACGAGCCGGTCGTGCGCGATGACGGTGCCGTCGAGCCCCTCCGGTATCGAGAGTCCCTCGACGAAGCCCAGATCCGCCTCACCGGACAGCAGCCGCAGGGCGACCGCCGCCGAGTTGCCGGCGAGCAGGGAGACGGCGGTGCCGGGGCGCTCGGCCCGCAGCGCGATCAGCCAGCCCGGCAGCAGGTACTCCGCGATGGTCATGCTCGCCGCTACCCGCAGCCGGGAGTCTCGCCGGTCCCGCAGCGCCTGGGCTCCCGCGTCGAACGCCTCGGCCGCCTCCACGACCCTGCGCGCCCAGTCGGTGACGAGGGCGCCCGCGTCCGTCAGCCGGGATCCGCGCGGCGAACGGTCCAGGAGCGCGACGCCGAGCTGCCGCTCCATCGACCGGATGCGGCCGGAGGCGGCGGGCTGGCTGATGCCTACGTCCCGTGCCGCCCTGCCCAGGCTCCCGTGCCGCGCGACGGCCAGAAGCAGCACCATGGCTCCCAGGTCGGGGACCCGGTGGGACAGGGAGGAGGGCGGGGGCACAGGGCTGGACATAACTCCAGCCTATGACCTCATAGCCCCGTGCTCCCTGGTGGGCTGCGGTCCGCCCACCGAGAATCGTGGCATGGCCATCTTTCCGCAGACCAAGACCGGGACTTCCGCCTCCCGTCCCGTCGCCCTCCGGCTCCCGTCCCTGCGGCACTTCGGCCCCAACTGGTACGCGACGGTCATGGGCACCGCCGTCGTCGCGGTCGCGGGCACCGCGCTGCCCGTGGGCGTGCCGGGTCTGCGGACCGGCTGCGTCGTGGTGTGGGCCCTGTCCGCGGTGCTGCTGGCCGTCGTGCTGACGGCGCGTGCCGGGCACTGGATCCTGCACCGGGACCAGGCCCGCGCCCACCTCCTGGATCCAGCCGTCGCCCCGTTCCACGGCTGCATGTCCATGGCGCTGCTCGCCGTCGGCGCGGGCACCCTGGTGGCCGGCCAGGACGTCATCGGGCATCCGGCCGCGGTCGCCGTGGACACGCTGCTGTTCACGGCGGGCACGGTCGCCGGTCTCGCCGCCGCCGTGGCGATCCCGTACCTCATGGTCGTACGCCACCGTCCCGCCCCGGGCACCGCGTCGCCGGTCTGGCTGCTGCCGCTGGTGGCCCCGATGGTCTCTGCCGCGGTCGGCCCGCTGCTGGTGCCCGAGCTGGAGCCCGGCCAGGGGCGCGAGGCGCTACTGCTCGCCTGTTACGCCATGTTCGGGCTGTCCCTGCTGGCGACCCTGGTGGTCGTCCCGCTGGTCTTCGCGCGGCTGGTCCACCAGGGTCCTCTGCCTCTCGCGCTGACCCCGACGATGTTCCTGGTGCTCGGGCCGCTGGGCCAGTCCACGACCGCCGTCAACCAGCTGGCCGATGTGGCGCCGGGCGCGATCGCGGCGCCGTACGCCTCGGCCTTCGGCGCGTTCGCCGTGCTGTACGGGGTGCCGGTGATGGGGTTCGCCCTGCTGTGGCTGGCCCTGTCCGCCGCGTTGGTGGTGCGCGCGGTGCGGAGGGGCATGAGGTTCACGATGACGTGGTGGGGGTTCACCTTCCCGGTCGGTACGTGTGTCACGGGCGCGGCGGGGCTGGCCCGGCACACCGGGCTGGACGCGTTCACCTGGCTGGCCGTGGCGCTCTACGCGCTGTTGGTGACCGCCTGGGCGGTCGCAGGCGTACGGACGCTGGGCGGCCTGTTCAGCGGAACGCTGCTCGCAGCGCCCCGGCCGCTTCGGCCAGCGACGGTCCGTACCACGTGAGGTGGCGCCCGTCGACGAGTACGGCGGGCAGTCCGGGGAAGGCCTCGGGCCCGTCGGTGGCGGTGAAGCGGTACGGCTCGTCGGGCAGCACGACCAGCTCGGCGCCGGACGCGTTCAGCTCGGCCAGGGGGACGCGGGGGTAGCGGTCGCCGTGGCCGGCGTACACGTTTCGCACCCCGAGCCGGGCCAGCAGGTCCCCGGCGAAGGTGTCGCGGCCCAGCACCATCCAGGGCCTGCGCCAGACGGGCACGACCGCCGGGCGCGCGGCGGGGGCGGGCGGCAGCGCCGCCCAGGCCGCCCGGGCCTCCTCCAGCCAGCGCGGCCGGGGCAGCCCGCACGCGGTGAGGACCCGTTCCAGTTCGGCGAATGCCTGGTCGAGGGTACGGACCTCGGTGACCAGGACGTTCAGCCCGGCGTCCCGCAGAGCGGCCAGGTCCGCTTCCCGGTTCTCCTCCTCGTTGGCGATGACGAGGTCCGGGCGCAGGGACACGACGGCGGCCGTGTCGGGGTTCTTCGTGCCGCCGATCCGGGCGGCCGTCAGCCCCGCGGGGTGGGTGCACCAGTCGGTGACACCGACGAGCAGACCGGGGGCGGTGACGGCGACGGCCTCGGTGAGCGACGGGACGAGCGAGACGACACGCACGGCACTCCCCGTCAGCGGCGCGAGTCGTACGTCGCGTCGATGTGCTCGGCGACCGAGACGACCAGCAGCCGGGTGCCCGGTACGGTCGCCCGCCACCGGTGCCGGACCCCACCGGACAGGAAGAGGGTGTCGCCCCGGCCCAGCCGGTGGGCCTGCCCCTCGGCCTCGACCTCGACGGCGCCCTCCACGACGTACATCACCTCGTCGTTGCGGTGCTGGAACTCCCGCCCGAGGTCCTGCTCGCCGATGAACTCCAGCGCGCTGAGCTGGTGGCGTCCGCGCACCAGCCGGCGTACGCCGTCGCCGTCGTCCGCCCGTACGACGTCCACGGCGCGTGCCGAGTCCGCCGCGGCCCGCAGCCGCTCGGTCGTGGTCTCCAGCGCCTCCGCCACCCGGTCCAGGGACCGGGGGCTGGGTCTGGCCCGTTCGTTCTCGATCTGGCTGAGAAACGGTACGGACAGTCCACTGCGCCCGGCCACCGCGGCCAGGGTGAGTCCGAGGGTCCTGCGGCGTCGGCGAACCGCGGCACCCACTCGAAGGGCTTCCTTGTCGTCCATGTCCGGCTCCCTCCCCGGTTCGCCATCCTCCCGGTTGCCAGCACCCTACGCATGTCGTTTGCGCGATGGAGGGGAAGCCGGTGGACGAGGACGGACGGGAAAACCTTCGGGGACTCCCTCCGACCAGCCTGAAGGGGACGGCTCCGGTTCGCTACCGGGGCCGTCCCCTTCACCGTGACGGGTACGTCC
>NZ_JBHWZS010000116.1:0-23915 GCF_042728155.1 Streptomyces sp. NPDC060209 | reverse complement strand
GGCCGGGGACGCGAGGGTGAGCGTCCCCGGCCCGCACCGCTACACCGCCCGATCCCCGAAAGCCGAGGAGTACCCGCCCGTGTCCCGAACCACCCTCCGGCGGGGGGCTGTCGCCGCACTGTGCGCGGCGCTGCTTCCCGTCGTACCGGCGGCCTCCGCGTCCGCCGCGCCCAGACCCCCGTCCCCTCCCTCGGACGCGAAGCTGGCCAAGGAGCCGGCCAGGCACGACCTGACCCGCGAGCAGTTCTACTTCGTGCTGCCCGACCGGTTCGCCAACGGTGACACCTCCAACGACCGCGGGGGGCTGACGGGCTCACGGCTGGAGACCGGCTTCGACCCGACGGACAAGGGCTTCTACCAGGGCGGTGACCTCAAGGGCCTCACCCAGCGGCTCGACTACATCAAGGGGCTCGGCACCACCGCGATCTGGCTCGCCCCGATCTTCAAGAACCGGCCCGTCCAGGGCACGGGCGACAACGCCTCGGCCGGCTACCACGGTTACTGGATCACCGACTTCACGCAGGTCGACCCGCACTTCGGGACCAACGCCGACCTCACGAAGCTGATCGACAAGGCCCACGGCAAGGGCATGAAGGTCTTCTTCGACGTCATCACCAACCACACCGCCGACACGGTCGACTACGCCGAGAAGAAGTACGGCTACAAGCCCAAGGGCGCCTACCCGTACCTCGACGAGGACGGCCGCCCCTTCGACGACAGCCAGGGCGTCGAGGAGGTGGACGCCGACTCCTTCCCGTACACCCCCGTCAACACGGGGAAGAAGGTCCCGGCCTGGCTCAACGACACCACGATGTACCACAACAGGGGTGACTCGACCTATGCGGGCGAGTCCACCGAGTACGGCGACTTCTCCGGTCTCGACGACCTGTGGACCGAGCGGCCCGAGGTCGTCTCCGGCATGGAGAAGATCTACGAGAAGTGGGTACGCGACTTCGACATCGACGGCTTCCGCATCGACACCGTCAAGCACGTCGACCTGGACTTCTGGACCCAGTGGGCGACCGCCCTCGACGGCTACGCGGCGAAGCGCGGCCGCGACGACTTCTTCATGTTCGGCGAGGTCTACTCCGCCGACACCGCGATCACCTCGCCCTACGTGACGCGGGGCAGGCTCGACGCGACGCTCGACTTCCCCTTCCAGGAAGCGGCCAGGCAGTACGCCTCCCAGGGTGCCCCGGCCTCGAAGCTCGCCGCTGTCTACGGTGACGACTACCGCTACACCACCGACAAGGCCAACGCCTACGAGCAGGTGACCTTCCTCGGCAACCACGACATGGGCCGGATCGGCACCTTCCTGAAGCAGGACAACCCGAAGGCCGGCGACGCCGAGCTCCTGAACCGCGCCCGTCTGGCCAACGAGCTGATGTTCCTCGGCCGCGGCAACCCGGTTATCTACTACGGCGACGAGCAGGGCTACACCGGAGCGGGCGGCGACAAGGACGCCCGCCAGACGCTCTTCGCCTCGAAGACCGCCGACTACCTCGACGACGACCAGCTGGGCACCGACCGCACGCACGCCTCCGACGCGTACGACACGGAGCACCCGCTCTACCGCTCCATAACCGCCCTGTCGAAGCTCACCCGGGAGCACCCGGCCCTGCGTGACGGAACCCAGACCGAGCGCTATTCAAAGGACTCCGTCTACGCCTTCTCGCGCACGGACACCAAGCGCCCGTACGAGTACGTCGTCGCCACCAACAACGGCACCGAGGCGAGGACGGTGGAGCTCGCCACCGAATCGGCCGGCATGAACTTCCGTACGCTGTACGGCGGTTCTGGCGCCGTGCGCAGCGGTGCCGACAAGACCGTCAAGGTCACGGTGCCCGCGCTGTCCAGCATCGTGCTCCGCGCCGACAAGCCGCTCGGCGCCCCCGCGACCAAGCCCTCGGTCACCCTGGAGGGCCCTGCGGCCGGAGCCACCGGCACCGTCGAGCTCACCGCCGACGTGGACGGCGGAGACCTGAACCGGGTCGTGTTCGCCGCGCAGACCGGCAACGGCAAGTGGGTCACCCTGGGCTCCGCCGACCACGCCCCGTACAAGGTCACGCAGCACCTGGACGACTCGGTGAAGGCCGGGACCCCGCTGCGCTACAAGGCCGTGGTCGTCGACCGGGCCGGACGCACCGCCGGAGCCGTCGCCTCGACGACCGCGGGCCGGACCCCGCCCGCCCCGAAGCCCGTCGCCGTCGAACGCGACCAGGCCGTCGTCCACTACAAGCGCGCGGACGGTGACTACGAGGGCTGGCAGCTGAAGTCCGGCGACAAGAGCGCCGACTTCATCGGCCGCGACGCCTACGGCGCCTTCGCCTGGATCGACCTCGACGAGGGCACTTCCTCGGTCCCGTACACGGTAGAGAAGAACGGCACGGCCGACGGGCCCGAGCGCACCGTCGACCTCGCGAGGACCGGCCAGGTCTGGGTCGAGCAGGGCAAGGACGAGCAGGCGGCCGAGGCCCCCGAGACCCCGCCGCAGGACACCGGCAAGGCCGTCCTGCACTACCACCGCGCCGACGGCGACTACACCGGATGGGGCCTGCACACCTGGACCGGAGCCGCCGCGCCCACGGACTGGGCCAAGCCGCTGCAGCCCGTGAAGACCGACGCCTACGGCGTGACCTTCGAGGTCCCGCTCACCGACGGCGCCACCTCGCTCAGCTACATCCTCCACAAGGGCGACGAGAAGGACCTCCCGAGCGACCAGTCCCTCGACATCGCCTCGTACGGGCACGAGGTCTGGATGCTCGGCGGCAAGCCCGGCTACCTGCTGCCGCAGGCCGGCGGGGTACCCACGCCCGACCTCACCAAGGCCGGGGCCCAGTGGATCGACGCGAACACCGTCGTCTGGAAGGTCAAGACCACCGACGCCACCAGTCAGCAGCTCGTGTACGCGGAGGACGGCGGCATCTCCGTCGTCGACGGGGCGCTCTCCGACGAGGGACGGTGGCTGCGGCTCGGAGCCACCGAACTCACCGACGCCCAGAAGGCGAAGTACCCGCACCTCAAGGACTATCCGGCGTTCACCGTCGACACCCGGGACCGGGACCGCGTCCGTGAATCCCTCCGCGGCCAGCTGATCGCCACCCAGCGCGCCGCCAACGGCGCCCTGCTCGCCGCCACCGGCGTACAGACCGCGGGTGTCCTGGACGAGCTGTACGGGAAGGCGGCGAGCGGCACCGCCCTCGGCCCCGTCTTCCGCAAGGGCAGCCCGACGCTCTCCGTCTGGGCGCCCACCGCCCGCACGGTCTCGCTCGAACTCGACGGGAAGACCGTCCCGATGCGGCGCGACGACCGCACCGGCGTCTGGTCGGTCACCGGGAAGAAGTCCTGGACGGGCAAGCCCTACCGCTACGCCGTCCAGGTCTGGGCACCCACCGTCCGGAAGCTGGTCACCAACAAGGTCACCGACCCCTACTCCACCGCCCTGACCACCGACTCCGCCCGCAGCCTCGTCGTCGACCTCGACGACCCGAAGCTCGCACCGAGCGGCTGGTCCGCGCTGAAGAAGCCCGCCGCCGTCCCGCTGCGGGACGCCCAGATCCAGGAGCTGCACGTCCGTGACTTCTCGATCACGGACACCACGTCGAAGCACCCCGGTGAGTACCTGGCCTTCACCGACACCCGCTCCGACGGGATGAAGCACCTCAAGGAGCTCGCGGACTCCGGCACCAGCTACGTGCACCTGCTGCCCGTCTTCGACATCGGGACGATCCCCGAGAAGAAGTCCGACCAGCAGCAGCCCGCCTGCGACCTGTCCGTCTACGCCCCCGACTCCGAGGAGCAGCAGGCCTGCGTGACGAAGGCCGCCGCGAAGGACGCCTTCAACTGGGGTTACGACCCGCTGCACTACACGGTCCCCGAGGGCTCGTACGCCTCCGACCCCGACGGCACGAAGCGCACCACCGAGTTCCGTCAGATGGTCCAGGGGCTCAACGGCGCCGGGCTGCGGACCGTCATGGACGTCGTCTACAACCACACCGTGGCCTCAGGCCAGGACGACAAGTCCGTCCTCGACAAGATCGTCCCCGGCTACTACCAGCGGCTCCTGGAGGACGGCACCGTCGCCACCTCGACCTGCTGCGCCAACACCGCGACCGAGAACACCATGATGGGCAAGCTCGTCGTGGACTCGGTCGTCACCTGGGCCAAGGAGTACAAGGTCGACGGCTTCCGCTTCGACCTCATGGGGCACCACCCCAAGGCCAACATCCTCGCGGTCCGCAAAGCCCTCGACGAGCTGACCGTCGCCAAGGACGGCGTCGACGGGAAGAAGATCATCCTGTACGGCGAGGGCTGGAACTTCGGCGAGATCGCCGACGACGCCCGCTTCGTCCAGGCCACCCAGAAGAACATGGCCGGCACCGGCATCGCCACCTTCTCCGACCGGGCCCGCGACGCCGTGCGCGGCGGTGGCCCGTTCGACGAGGACCCCGGCGTCCAGGGCTTCGCCTCCGGTCTCTACACCGACCCCAACACCTCGGCCGCCAACGGCACCGAGGCCGAACAGAAGGCCCGGCTGCTCCACTACCAGGACCTGATCAAGGTCGGTCTCACCGGCAACCTCGCCGACTACACCTTCACCGACACCCAGGGCCGCACGGTCAAGGGCTCGGCCGTCGACTACAACGGGGCCCCCGCCGGATACGCGGCCGCGCCGGGTGACGCGCTCGCCTACGCCGACGCCCACGACAACGAAACCCTCTACGACGCCCTCGCCTTCAAGCTGCCGGCGGACACCACGGCAGCCGACCGGGCCCGCATGCAGGTCGTGGCCATGGCGACCGCCGTGCTCTCACAGGGGCCGGCACTCTCCCAGGCCGGCACCGACCTGCTGCGCTCCAAGTCGCTGGACCGCAACTCCTACGACAGCGGCGACTGGTTCAACGCGCTGCACTGGGACTGCCGCAAGGGCAACGGCTTCGGCCGGGGACTGCCGCCTGCCGCCGACAACAAGGACAAGTGGTCCCACGGCAAGCCGCTGCTCACCTCCGCCGCGCTCAGCCCCGGGTGCGCGCAGATCACGGGCGCTTCCGCCGCCTACCAGGACCTGCTCACGATCCGCACCACCGAGAAGGACTTCGGCCTCGCCACCACCGAGCAGGTCCAGGACACCCTGTCCTTCCCGCTCTCCGGCAAGGAGGAGACCCCCGGGGTGATCACGATGCGCCTGGGCGAACTGGTCGTCGTCATGAACGCGACCCCGGACACGCAGAGCCAGGAGATCCCCGGACTGGCCGGGAAGGCGTACGCACTCCACCCCGTCCAGGCGGCGGGCAAGGATGCCGCCGTCAAGAAGTCCTCGTACGAAGGGAAGGCGGGCAGCTTCACCGTGCCGGGACGCACGGTCGCCGTGTTCTCCCAGCGCTGACACCACCGGTCCCACCGGCCGGTCTCCGGCTCCGTTGCCCCTCGCGGCCCGGAGCCGGGGGCCGGCCGGTCCGTGTCGTGGGGGGACCACCTTGTGCGGGCGGCGCGATCACGCGAAGCTGAAGCCGTACACGTGCATGCACGCCGTACACGTATACGTACCCCGACCCGCACCCGCAACCAGGAGCGCTTGATGCCGCAGATCACCGTCGACTACTCCGCCGAGCTCGACGACAGCTTCGACCGCCGCGGCTTCGCGCTGGCCCTGCACCCGCTCGTCGCCGAGACCGTGTCCACCAGGATCCCCGCCTGCAAGACCCGGTTCCGCCGGGCGGAGGACTCCGTCGTCGGTGACGCCGCCGAGGGCGACTCCATCGTGAACGTCTCGATCGCGATGCTGCCCGGCCGGACCCCCGAGATCAAGGCGCAGCTGACGGAAGCCGTTCTGGAGCTGCTGGCCGGGCATCTGAAGCCCGTCGACGGCCTCACCGTCCACGCCTCGGCCGAGGTACGGGACCTGGACGCCTCCTACCGCAAGAACTGAGGCAGCCGCTGCGGCGGAACGGCCGGTGCGGCGGGTGCCAGGACCGAGAGCCTGGCGAGCAGTTCGCCGAACGGGCCGTCCGCCGGCTCCTGCGAGAAGACCCGCAGCATGACGCCGGCCGTCTCCTGGTCGTACGCGGCGCTCACCGCGCCCAGCGCCGCGAAGTCGTGCACCAGCTGCAATTCGAGCTCGGCACGCGGAATGCGCTTCCCGTCGAGCCAGAGCAGCGCCGTCGACTCGGCCAGCGACACCCAGGACCGCACGACGAGCTCCAGCCGGGCGGGCGGCGACGGAACGCCGAGATGCGCGATGATCTGCTCGTACGCCGCCTGCCGCACCCCGTCGACCAGGGCGTTGGCCGTGGACGAACCGCCCGCCGGACCGCCCCGTATCAGCGCGGCGAATCCCGGGCCGTGCTCCTCGACGAAGTCGAAGTACCGGCGCATCACCCGGATCAGCCGTGCTCCCAGGGGCCCTTCGTGCGCCTCCAGGAAGCGGCCCGACAGCTCGTCGGCGGCCCGCTTCAGCGCCGCCTCGTACAGGCTGCGCTTTCCCGGGAAGTAGTGGTAGACGAGCGGGCGCGAGATGCCGGCCGCCGCCGCGATCTCGTCGATCGACACCTCGTCGGGCGAGCGGTGACTGAACAACTCCAGTGCCACGCCGATCAACTGGGCCCTGCGCTCGTCGACGCCCATCCTGCGCCGCACCCCGGTCGTCATGCCGAACAGCCTAACGGGGCAGGGTAGGTGACCCTCAGCCGCACTCCCGCCGGCCGCCTCCGTCGGCCCGCGCACCGACCGTACGGCGGTCAGTGCAGGGAGCCGGCCCGGCTGCCGTCCGTCAGCAGGCCGGCCAGCCGGGGCCGGTCCCCCTCCGTGGCCGGCAGCGTCAGCAGACGCCCGTCGGTCCGGCCCTTCACGCCCCCGGACGCGGTCAGGGACGCGAACTGCCCCGAGCCCGCCGCCAGTACATACCACCGCCCGCCGTCCGACTTCCACAGCACACCCGCCAGCACGCGCGGTCTGCGTATCCCGCAGTCCGGCGAGTCCTCGGAACGGGCCGCCACCGCCCCCGGGGCCCCGGCGCCGCCCGACAGTTCGGGCGGCGCCTGGAACTGCGCCAGAACCCTGCTGCCCGTACCCCGCCAGGTGTCCGCCCTGGTGCAGAACCACAGGGCGTCCCCCTCGCCCTCCGGCAGCCGCTGCTTCGCGTACGGCCAGGAGTTCACCGACCGGACGCCGTTGGACCGCACCGCCGGCAGGAGACAGGCGGTGCGCGCCCAGCTCTCCCGCTCGGCCCGGCCCGACACGTCGTGCGGAGCGGACGGCGCGCCGGAGGTGAGGCGTACGGGAGTGAGCTCACCGAGATCCGTCATCAGCCGCGCCGCCGTGTCGTCCCGCAGCTCCAGTGCCTGCCAGGAACGGCAGTCCGCCCGGCCGCCCGCCTCCGTCCGCGGCCCCGTCAGCGGGCCAGTCACCCCGTGGCGGTCGCGGGAGAGCGGCCGTGCCGCCCCGTGCGGTGCGAGCAGGTCCCGTACGCCGACCTCCCGCACCCAGGGCGCGGTCAGATAGCGGATCCGGCCGGCGCGGCGCTGCGCCACCAGCGCGCTCGCCGCCACCGAGTCCGCGCCGTCCACCCGGGCGAAGTCGAGCGCGGCACCCCTGGACGGATCGGCGTTGCGCGGCTCGGCGTAGCGCACGACACGCAGGCCGTCGTGGAACAGCACCACGGCCGCCACTCCCACTTCGCCCGCGTACAGCAGCTGCGGCGGTCCCATCGGCGGACCGTCGGGCGTCCCGGGCGTCGCCGACGAGACCACCGCCGGGCCCGGCCGGGCCCACGCGGCGAGGGCGCGGCCCAGCAGACCGGTGTCCCCGGCCCGGTCGCCGCGCGTGGGCCAGACGCTGAAGTCCCGCCGCGCAGAGTTCCGCCAGAGCCCGTCGGGCACCCGGCGCAACGCGGCTGGATCCAGGGCCTGCTGAGCGGTGCGGTGCCGTGAGTAGAGCGGCGCGGAGGCGGCACTCGGGCCGCCCAGGCCGTCACCCGGCATCAGCAGCAGTGTTCCGCAGACCAGCAGCGCGCCGGCACCGGCCAGGAGCGTGCGCCCGCGCCGCCGGCGGCGGGCCGGATCGGTCGGCCTGACCTGCAGGGAACACGGGTCGAACTCCGGTGAGGCCAGCAGGGCGTGGGGCGCTGTGAGCGCGTCGGCCTCCAGCAGCGCCGCCCGGGGGTCGGCGACGCCCGCCGCGTCGAGAACCCGGCACACCTCGGCGTCGTCGAGCCCTTCGAGCCCCCGCAGCACATGTGCGGCCCGGCAGGGCCCCGACACCTCGGCCAGAGCCTGGTCCAGGGCCAGCTCGTCCGCGCCGCAGGAATGCGGAAACAGCCGGAGCCCCCACACCTGCGGCACCAACGGCGGGAACTGCGCCCGGCGCGGCCGGGCGAACCGGAACAACGGCAGTCCCGCCTCCAACGCGGCTCGCAGCACCCGGAGCCGTACGAACGCATACGCGTGACCCGGGTCCGCGCCCTGCCCTCCGGCCAGGGCCCGCTGGGCGAGCCAGTGGGCCGACAGGACCCGGCGGTTGCGGCCGAGCGAGGGCGCCAGCACGAGATACGCGATCCTCACCAGCCGGGCGTAGTGCTCGGCGGGCGCAGCCTCGGCCCGCTCCCCGGCGGCCTGCTCCGCGTACGGACGGCCGGCGGACGGCGGTACTGCTCGCAGTGGGGGCATGTTCAGCTGAACGAGCGAATGGTGCGATGGTCACTCCGGCGCGCACGCTCCGGGGCGGGTTGTGCGGTTTCCCCGCGCGAGCCCGGAGCACCGGGCACCATGGCCGCATGGTGGAGCAGCTGGAGTGGCGACGAGGACGGGCCCGCCGGGCATCCGCGGCCGTGCTGGCGGGGCTTGCCCTGCTCACCGCGTGCGGCGGGGGAGCGGACGGCGACGACAAGCCCGCCGTACCGCCCACCGCGAGCGGAACCCTGGAGCAGATCGCGTCGAAGGCGCACTGCGACCCCAATGTGCAGACCGACGCCGAGGAACTCCGGCAGGCCAACTGCACCACGGACGACGGGCGTTACGTGCTGGCCACCTTCGCCACCGACCGCGGCCAGCGGGAGTGGATCAACGAGGCCAACGACTACGGCGGCTCCTACCTGGTCGGCCGGAGGTGGGTCGCAGTCGGTGACGCGGAGGTGGTCGCAGCGCTGCGCGGCCGGCTCGGGGGGACGGTGGAGACCGCCTCGCCGCACCACTCGGGGAACAGTGGCAGTGGGGGGAGCGAGGGTGGGCACTCCGGTCACCACGGGAGCTGACCGCGCAGGTTCGAGGGGCAGACGTCGCTGCCGGGGCCGCCGCGTCAGCGGCACTTACGTCCGCCGTTGATGCAGCTCACCACCTTCTTCATCAGTTTGTCGTCGAAGACGTTGATGAAGTCACCGTGATCGGTGACGGGCTTGTGCAGCTGCTCCGGGAAGGAGTCGACGGCGAAGCCGGGGCCCGGCGGGACGTCGTACACGATGCGCTGGACCAGCTGCGGAATGGCCTTGAAGCCGTCCGGGCACCGCCCGTCGTCCTGCGCGAACGCCACATGCGTGCGGTGGTTGGCGCTGTCGGTGTTCTGCCCGTCCCAGCAGCTCTGGAACGCGAAGGACCGCACCACCTGGCTGCCTTCGGGGCAGATCGGGTACTTGTCCGCGAGCTGCCGGTCCTCGAAACCGGTGCAGCTCCAGGACGCGTTGGCGTTGGCGTCACCGTTGGTGAAGGCCTTGGCGTCCCCGGTGATGATGCGCAGGAAGCGCGGCATGGCCGTGACCTTCCCGGCGGGGGAGCCGACGAACTTCAGCGTGACCTGGGACGGGGTCTGGATCTCCCCGGTGTTCTGGTCCTTGCCGCCGCCGTCCGCGTCCACGTCGTTCTCGTCCTGGCCGTTCTGCAGGCGGAGCACGGGCCAGTAGTACGTGGACCGGTCGCCCTGGTTCCGGCAGGTCGTCTCTCCGCCGGCCAGATCGTCGTCGGAGGCGAACGCGTCGGTTGCCTGATTGCCGACGTAATCGTGCATGTGGTGGGCGCCGTTGCTCACCCCGGGAGCCGCGATGACGTTGTCCGGGTTGAACTTGCCGTTCTCGTTGCGGCCGCAGTCCGTGGTGAACGTGCCCCGGGACGCGCCCCGGCGGTTGCGGGGGCGGTCGGCGTCGGGCTGGACGGACTCGATGTCGACGAAGTCGGACGCCTCGGGGCCGTTGCCCTCCTGGCCCTGGTCGTCCCCCTCACCGCCGTCCCCGCCCTGTCCGTCGTCCTGGCCGTCGCCCTGTCCGTCTCCCGGTTCCTCCCCCTGGCCGCCGTCCTGGCCCTGGTCCGCGCCCTCGCCGGGATCCTGGCCGCCGTCACCGCTGTCACCGCCGTTCTGATCGCCGCCCGCGCCGTCCTCGTCGTCGGCGCGAAGGCTGCATCCCGCGAGCCCTTCCAGGCCCCCCGGCCGACCTCCGTCGGCGCGCTCGACGGCGATCCCGATCCGGTCGAGACTCGCCGCCCGCTTGTTCTTCAGCGGGCCGAGCACGGCATTCTCGGCGAGAGCCGGATCCCGGGCGATCCGCTCCTTCCGGTCCGCGAACTGCCGGTAGGCGTCGGTGATCTGCGTATCCATCGCGGCCAGCTCGCGATCGACCTCCGGCCGCGCCCGGTCCGGTACGTCGGGAAGGGCGATCCCCGCGTCGGGGCAGTCGATGGTGGACATCTGGCGCGCGGCGTTCCGGTTCTGGCCGGGCGGCGAACCGGACGCGCCTTCCCCCGCACTCGCGTAGACGTTGACGGCGACCAGCCCACCTCCACCCAGAATCAGCGCGGCCGAGGCGACGATCGCCCGGTTGGCCAGAGTCGAACGTTTCTTGCGCGATGTGCGTCCCATGGAACTCCTCCGCTTCGGGGCTTCGAGTCAGAAGCGTGACGTCCCATACGGACCGGCGGCCCCGCCCGTTCAGAGCCCCGCGGAATTCATGGCGCGCCGGACTACACGGGCAAGGCGTCCACGGGCGCTCCCGTCATCCGGTTGGCCAGCGTCGAGATCGTGTAGGTGCCGATGCCGAGAACCACCTCCAGGGCATTGCGCGAGGTGAAGCCCAGCGACAGGAAGTCCTGGAGGCGGTCGTCCCCGACCGCGCCGGCCGACTCCAGGGCGGCCAGGGTGAACCGGCGTACGCCCTCCAGCCGTTCGTCCGGCAGGGGCTGCTCCCCTGGGGCCCGCAGCGCCGCGACGAGCTCCGGCGAGGCGCCCAGCGACCTCAGTCTCGGCGTGTGCATCGCCACGCAGACGTGGCACTCGTTGCGGGTGGCCATCGTCATGACGACGACCTCGCGGGCCAGCGGGTCCAGGGTGCTCGACTCGAAGGCGGCATTCGCCTGGAGGAAGCCGTTGAGCGTCTCCGGTGAGGTGGCCATCCGGGCCATGGCGGACGGGACACGGCCGCCCTGTTTCCTGGCCGAGGCCTCCATGGTGCGGCGAGCCGCGGGCGGTGCGGAGTCGGGGGTGTGGTCGGGGAAATGCGTATCGGTCATGACGGTCCCCTCGCGGTAAACTCGACAATGTGATTGTCGAAAAGGTAAACCAGGTTGTCGAGATGTGCAATGGCTGAGGAGAGGAGTGAAGGTGCGGAGGCGGGGTTCGAGCTGCCGCTGCTGCTGTTCGCGGGATTCCGGTCGATCATCGACGCGCTGCACCGCGACCTGGCCGCCCATGGCCACCAGGACGTGCGCCCGGCCTACGGCTTCGCGCTCCAGGCGGTCGGGTGGGAGGGGGCGAGCGCCAGCGAGATCGGCAGGCGGCTGGGGGTCTCCAAGCAGGCGGCCGGGAAGACCGTCGACAAGCTGGAGGGCCTCGGATACGTGGAGCGCGTCGACGACCCCGACGACGGCAGGCGCAAACTGGTCAGGCTCACCGCACGCGGCGTCGACATGCTGACCAGATCCGCCGAGGGCTTCGACCGGCTCCGCGCCGAGTGGGTCGAGGTGCTGGGCGCGGAGCGGGTCAGGGCTCTGGAGGCGGACCTCCGGAGGATGGCGCCCCCAGCCGCGTTCCGACTGGACGCGGAAGGCTGGTTCGCCGGCTGAGCTCCACGGCTCGCGGGATTTCGCGGGCCTCGTCCGCCAGGGCGGTGGGCGTGCGGTCAGCCCCGGTCGAGGTAGGCGAGGACCGCGAGCACACGGCGGTTGTCGTCGTCCGACACGGGCAGGCCGAGCTTGCTGAAGATGTTCGAGGTGTGCTTGGCCACCGCCCGCTCCGTGACCACCATCTGCGAGGCGATCGCCACGTTCGAGCGGCCCTGCGCCATCAGCTCCATGACCTCACGCTCCCGGGGCGTCAGGGCGCCCATCGGCTCGTCCACCGAGCGCCGTGACAGCAGCTGCGAGATGACCTGCGGATCCATCGCCGTACCGCCGGCGGCCACCCGGCGTACCGCGTCGATGAACTGGTCGGCGTCGAACACCCGGTCCTTCAGCAGATAGCCGATGCCGCCGTTGCCGTCCGCCAGCAGCTCCCGGGCGTACAACTGCTCCACGTGCTGCGAAAGGACGAGCACCGGCAGCCCCGGACGGTTCCGGCGGGCGGCCAGCGCGCACTGCAGCCCCTCGTCCGTGTGGGACGGCGGGAGCCGGACGTCGACGACGGCGACGTCCGGCTTCAACTCGGCCAGAGCCTGCGTCAGTTCGGGCCCGGTCTCGACTGCTGCCGCGATCTCGAAATCGTAGGCTTCGAGCATGCGCACGAGGCCGTCACGGAGCAGGAAGAGATCTTCGGCTAGGACAACGCGCAAGGGATCTCCATGGTCACCATGGTGGGACCGCCCGCAGGGCTGCTGACGGCCAGTACGCCGTCGAATGTACCCAGTCGGCGTTCGATTCCGCTGAGTCCTGAGCCGGTTCCGATCGCCGCACCGCCCTTGCCGTTGTCCGTGACGGAGATCCGCAGCATCCCCTCGGCGTGGTGCACGTCCACCCATATGCGGTCCGCGCCCGCGTGCTTCACCACGTTCGTCAGGGACTCGCTGACGGCGAAGTACGCCGCCGACTCGACCGGGGCCTCGGCGCGGCCGGGGAGCTCCACGGTCACCTCCGAGGTGACCGGCAGCCGCAGGGCCAGCGCCTTCACCGCGTCGCCCAGCCCGCGCTCGGCGAGCACCGGCGGGTGGATGCCCCTTACGAGATCACGCAGTTCGGTCAGCGCCTCCGCGGAGGACGTACGCGCCATGGCCAGCAGCTTCTTCGCCTGCGCCGGGTCCTTCTCGATGAGCGCCTCGATGGTGCCGAGGTTCATGCCCATGGCGACCAGCCGGGCCTGCGCCCCGTCGTGCAGATCCCGCTCGATGCGGCGCAGTTCGGAGGCGGCCGTGTCCACGGCCTCGTGCCGCGTCTCGGTGAGCCGGTCGATGCGCTGCGCGAGCTCCCCCGGGGCGGGCGCCAGCGCGGACCGGGCGAGCACGAAGTGGGTCCGCAGCAGGGGCTTGGTCGCCCACAGGCCGACATGGAAGACCGCGATACCGAGCGCCGCCGCGGCCAGCCCCGTCATCTGACTGCTGACCGGCACGAATCCGTACCAGTACGTGCTGTCCTCGAACACCCGCCACAGCCCCGCCGCGAGGACGAGCCCCTCCAGCGGGTAGACCAGCAGCGCGAAGGCGAGGACCAGCAGCACGTAGCCCGCCGTCATGTCGACCAGCAGCCACCGCAGGTCCCGCCAGGTCGCCGGGTCCTTCAGCAGCAGCGTGGTGCGCTCGACCTGCCCCGTGAAGCCGGTGCGCAGATCCTTCGGGAACGGCCGGTAGGGCACCGGGATGCGGATGTCCGACCAGGTCGCCGCGAGCAGCCGGCGCTGGTTGGCGTGCTTGCGCACCGCTTCCATGACCCACGGCGTGGTGACCAGCCCCACGCCCAGCAGGATGAAGGTGATGGAGAGGACGGACAGGACGAAGAGGGTGGCCGAACCCGCGATGCTCACGAAGGAGAGGCCGAACGCCCGCCACCCGGTCAGCAGCGCGGTCCGTACCCGGCTCTTTGCCGAAGTCATGATGTGTCTCCCCTCGCCGGGCCCCCTGTCGGATCCCGTTCGACGCCCAGTCTCGCCTGTGCACAGGCGCCACCGTCAGCCGTTCCACCACCCGACGGGGGTGTACCTGGCACCACCATCGGAACGGCGGGAGGCCCCGGGTAGGAACCCGGGGCCTCCCTTACGAGCGGTGCGTGATCAGGGCGCGTACTTGTAGCCCACGCGCCGCACGGTCTGGATCGACCGGCGGTGCTCGGCCCCCAGCTTGCGGCGCAGCCGGGCCACATGGACGTCGACGGTGCGCCCGTCGCCCACGTGCCCGTAACCCCAGACCGTCGTCACCAGCTGGTCGCGGGTGTGCACCCGGTGCGGGTGCGCCACCAGGTGCGCCAGCAGCTCGAATTCGAGGTAGGTGAGGTCGAGGGTGACGCCGTCCACGGCGGCGGTGCGCCGTGTGGAGTCGATCTGCACGGGACCGCCCGCCGGAGGACCGGCCACCGGCTCCGGCACGAACTCACGGTGCTGGGCGGAGGCCACGGCCCCGGCGAGAGCCGGCTGCTGGTCGGCGGGCACGAGCACCAGGTAGCCGACCATCGGCGGCCGGCCCGGCAGTGCGGGCAGCGTGTGCTGGGGCGCGGGCAGCCAGGTGGCGCCCGGCGGCAGGAAGCCGGCCACATCCGCGAGCTCGACGACCTCGTCACGGTCGACGGCGCGCAGCCGGTGGCGGTTGGGGGACAGGGTGTTGCGAGCGGTGGTGGTGGCCGCAGCGGACACCGCGGTCGCCGCGGTGGCGGCGGACGCGGTGGAGAAAGTACGGGTGTTCGCCATGAGGGTCAGCTCTTTCGCGCGAGGAGTCGTCGAGGACGTACGTCGTGCGCGCGGGCCGAAGGCCGGGATGATGCGGCTTTAGAGGGCCTGCGCGTTCCACGCGCGGCAACACACCCGGTCGAAGTCATGGTGCTGACGGGAGGGCCAGAACGGCTCGAGGTCGCTGCGACCCGACGCGGTGTACTGGAAGCTGGCCATGTCCCCATTGAAGCAGAGATCGGGGCCGCGCAGCAGGGTTCTCTCACCCGTCGATACGGACCACTGTGTCAGGTTCCTCACGATCCCCTCCCGTACCTGCCGTTCCTGCCGTTCACGCGTGCTCCCGGGCGGCTCCCGGGTGGCTCCCGGCCGTGGCGACGGCAGGGCACGCCGAAGGGGCGCCCGCGTGCGGACGCCCCTTCGTGCCGAGCCTGCGACGGATCAGACCTGGTCGGCCTTCTCCAGCGCGGTGCAGCAGGTGTCCACGATCAGCCGCGTGACCACGTACGGGTCGACGTTGGCGTTCGGGCGACGGTCCTCGATGTAGCCCTTCTGGTCCTGCTCGACCTGCCACGGGATACGGACCGAGGCGCCGCGGTTGGAGACGCCGTAGCTGTACTCGTTCCACGGGGCGGTCTCGTGCAGGCCGGTCAGACGGTCGTCGATGCCCGCGCCGTAGTTCTTGACGTGGTCCATCGGCTTCGAGCCCTCACCGAGCGACTCGGCCGCGGTGATGATCGCCTCGTAGCCCTCGCGCATGGCCTTGGTGGAGAAGTTGGTGTGCGCGCCCGCGCCGTTCCAGTCGCCCTTGACCGGCTTCGGGTCCAGGGTCGCGGAGACGTTGAAGTCCTCGGCGGTGCGGTAGAGCAGCCAGCGGGCGATCCACAGGTGGTCGGAGACCTCCAGCGGCGAGACCGGGCCGACCTGGAACTCCCACTGGCCGGGCATGACCTCGGCGTTGATGCCGGAGATGGCGAGGCCCGCCGCGAGGCAGTTGTCCAGGTGCTTCTCGACGATGTCGCGGCCGAAGATCTCGTCGGAGCCCACACCGCAGTAGTAGCCGCCCTGCGCGGCGGGGAAGCCGCCCTCGGGGAAGCCGAGCGGACGGTGTCCGTCGAAGAAGGTGTACTCCTGCTCGATGCCGAAGATCGGCTCCTGGCCCGCGAACTGCTCGGCGATCGGACGCAGCGAGGCACGGGTGTTGGACTCGTGCGGAGTCATGTCGATGTTGAAGACCTCGCACAGGACGAGGACGTCGTCGCCGCCGCGGATCGGGTCCGGACACGAGAAGACCGGCTTCAGCACCCGGTCGGAGGCGTGACCCTCGGCCTGGTTGGTGCTCGAACCGTCGAAGCCCCAGATGGGCAGATCCGCCACACCCTGCGTGGGGCTGCCGGCCATGATCTTCGTCTTGGAACGAAGCTTCGCGGTCGGCTCGGTGCCGTCGATCCAGATGTACTCAGCCTTGAACGTCACGGACGCCATCCTTTGCGGGTGCTGCGGTCTATGGTGCGCAGCTTCGCAAGACGCGATTTCCCGACCGTTGCCCGAATGTGAACCCCGTGTTACCGACGTTTCCCGAGGGTGTCGGACGGCAGGTCCAGGCCGCCCGGGGCCGTCTCACCCTGCGGCGCACTGGATACGTTCGGGCAGACTGGCGCCATGACCACACACGCCGAATCCGCCCGGCCGCTTCGGATCGGCCTCGTCGGGGCGGGTCCCTGGGCGCGTATGACCCACGCCCCCGCCCTCGCCGCCCACCCCGGGGCCGCACTGAGCGGCGTATGGGGCCGCCGCCCCGAGGCGGCGGAAGCGCTGGCCGCCGCCCACGGCACCGAGGCGTACACGGGCGAGGCGGGCTTCGACGCGCTCCTGGCCACGAGCGACGCGGTGGCCTTCGCCGTGCCGCCGGACATCCAGGCACCCCTGGCCGCACGTGCCGCCGAGGCCGGTTGCCACCTCCTGCTCGACAAGCCGGTCGCCACCACCGTGGCGGGCGCGCGCGAGGTCGCCGACGCCGCCGGGCGGGCCCAGGTCGCCTCCGTGGTCTTCTGCACCCTGCGGTTCGCCGAGGGCACGGCGGGGTGGATCGCCGAGCAGGCGGAGGCGGACGGCTGGTTCACGGCGCGCGCCTCGTGGATCGGTGCGCTGTTCGCCCCCGGTGCGAGCAGCGAGTTCGCCGCCTCGCCCTGGCGTCGCGAGAAGGGGGGCCTGTGGGACGTGGGCCCCCACGCGCTCTCGGTCCTGATCCCCGTCCTGGGCGACGTGACGGAGCTGGTCGCGGCCCGTGGCCCGGCCGACACCACGCATCTGCTGCTGCGCCACACCTCCGGCGCGTCGAGCACGGTGACACTCGCCCTGGACGCGCCGGCGGGCGCGGCCGGCACCGAGGTCGAATTCCGGGGTGAGCGGGGGGTGTCCGCCCTGCCCTCGGGAGGCGGCGACGCGCTCGGCGCCTTCCGGGCGGCCGTGGACGCGCTGTCCGACGCGGCGCGTACGGGAGTGGCGCACCCCTGCGACGTACGGTTCGGCCTGCGGCTCACCGAGGTCCTGGCACAGGCGGAGGCGGCGCTGGGGCGGGCCTGAACCGCTCACGGCTCCCCTGGAACAGGCCCGAACGCCCGGTTATGGTGCGAGCCGGAGCCGTCGGGCGGAAACTCCGGAAGCGGCGCACCGCACTCCGGAAGAAGGCCGGGCAGCGCAACCCCTGAGGGAGCAGGAGGCATCCATGACGCACGCACCCCACCCCGTCCCACCGGGGTTCCTCACCGCGTACGACGACGTCCTGGCCGCCCACTGGCCCGCCGGGACGGCCTCGTCCCTGGTCCCGACCCCGTACGGCGCGACGCACATCAACAGCTGCGGGCCCGAGGGCGCACCGCCCCTCGTCCTGCTGCCCGGGGGTGGCGCCACCTCCACCGTGTGGTCCGCCCAGGCGGCACACCTCGGACGGACCCACCGCGTCCACGCGGTCGATCTCGTCGGCGAACCGGGCCGCAGCACGACGGGGGAGCGCCCGCTCCGCTCGGCGGCCGACCTGGAGGCATGGCTCGACGCCGTACTGGACGGGCTGGGCGTGGAGTCCGCCGCCCTCTGCGGCCACTCGTACGGCGGCTGGATCGCCCTGCGGTACGCCCTGCACGCGCCCCGGCGCGTCAGCCGGCTCGTCCTGCTGGACCCGACCGGGTGCTTCGCCGGCTTCCGTCCCGCCTATCTGCTGCACGCCCTGCCGATGCTGCTCCGCCCCACGGTCCGCCGTACCCGCGCCTTCCTGGCCTGGGAGACGGGAGGCGCGACCTTCGACCCCGCCTGGACGCGGCTGCGGGACGAGGCGGTGGGCTTCCCATCAGCCCGTCCGGTCACCGGGCCGAGGCCCTCGCCCGAGGAACTGCGCGGCCTGGAGGTGGACACGCTCGTCCTGCTCGCCGGGGACAGCAAGGCCCACCGTGCCGGACGCGTCGCCGCGGAGGCCGGCGGGCTGCTCCCGTACGCCGAGACGGTGACGGTCGCGGGTGCGAGCCATCACTCCGTGCCGCTGGGCGCCCCCGGGGCCGCCGAAATCAGCCGCCGCATCGAGGACTTCCTCACCGCCCCAGCGCGTCCCGTACCGCCTCGTCCGTCCGCGCCACCACGGCCGTACCGTCCTGCGCGGTGATGATCGGGCGCTGGATCAGCTTCGGGTGTCCGGCGAGTGCCGTGATCCACCGCTCGCGCGAACCGGCGTCCTTCGCCCACTCCTTGATCCCGAGCTCCTCGGCCTCCGCCTCCTGGGTCCGGGTGATGTCCCACGGCTCCAGCCCCAGGCGGTCGAGCACGGCCCTGATCTCCTCGGCCGACGGCACATCCTCCAGGTAGCGGCGGACGGTGTATTCGGCGCCCTCCGCGTCGAGCAGACTCAGCGCGCTGCGGCATTTCGAACAGGCGGGATTGATCCAGATCTCCATGGGGCCCAGGGTACGGGAGGGATCCTCGAAAAGGCCTCTGGCCAGGGGCGATTGTCAGTGGTGGGCAGTAAAATAAAGGGAGTTCGTGAGGGTTCCACAACCGTGCCAGGAGGTTGCCGATGGCCGTTGCCACAGTCACGACCGAGCCGCTCCACAAGCCCCTGCGGAAGAAGCCGCTCCCCGCGGGACGGCCCCGCGAGTGGTACGTCTCCCACAACCGCCGCCTGAAGGCCATGCGCCTGGCGATCGCCCTGCTCGACACCGGCGTGTACCAACCGTCGAGCGCCGACAACGACCGCATCCGCGAGACGGCGGACCGTCTCGCCATCCACCCGCCGTCCGACACCACCTGCCGCATGGTCCGTGCCCTGATCCGCTACGGCCGCTGACCCGTCCGCCTGTGCCCCCGGACTCCCGGGGGCACAGGCGCGGTTCCCTTCCCGCTCGGGACGGGTGCGAGACTGCACGCCATGTCTCTCGCCGACCTGACCCTCGCCCGCTGGCGCGCCCTGGACACGGCCACCGCCACGCGCTACGCGGACGAGGCCGCCCGCCGGGCCGACGGCCGGCTCGTCCGGCTGGACACCTCCCCGCACCCCGGTGGCGCGGGGCATCGCGCCGTGATCGAGCGGGCCGGTGAGCGGTACGCCCTGATACCCGGGGGTGAGGTGGGAGTCGGCTTCGACGTGGAGGCCTGGCAGCCGACTCCCGAACAGCTCGTCTCCTACCGCGAGGAGAGCCTCGCGGGCGGCTTCGGCTTCGAGGCGGATCCGCGCGCGCATCTCGCGCGTGTGATGACCCCGCCGCGCACGGTCGCCCTGCCCGCCGTGCTGATGGCGGTGGAGCCCAGGAAACTCCCCGAACTCCCCGCACTGGTCCCCGCGTTGTTCGCAGAGGACGGCCTGCGGCTGCCCCGCCCCGACGAGTGGGAGCACGCCTGCGGAGCCGGTGCCGGCACGCTGTTCCGCTGGGGGGACGACTTCCCGGCTGACGCGTCCCCCTACGGTCGCGGCACGGGCCCGCACCTTCTGCCGAGCGCCTTCGGGCTGCGCATCGCCTTCGACGTCTACGACACCGCCGAGATGACCTCGGACCCCGGTTCCGTATACGGCGGCGACGGGGGAGAGGCGGTCTGCGGAGGCTACGGCACGCTGCTCGAATGGCTGCCGCTGGCCACCGCCAACCGCAATCCGTCCACGGCCGAATTCCTCGACGGACCCGAGGGTGAGGACATGTTCGAGGACTTCAACGCGCGCCCCGTCATCGATCTCGACTGACCGGGGACTGACCGGGGACTGGTCGGACACGGCCGGAAAGCCTCTGACCACGGCTCGCGCGTTCCGGAAGTGTGACGTGTCACAGACAACGGGTCGGGGCTGTGGGAACTTCAACCCTGTTACTCGTCAGTTGAGTTGCCGACGCGCGCGTGGAGAGGTCGAATGAGCACTCTGCAAGCCATCACGCTCGACCAAGTGGTCGACACGGACCGATACCCCCTGTCGGACCCCGGAAGCACCGAAGCCCGCGCGATGGTGGCGAGGGCGAGGCGCGAACTGGCCGAGGTCGGCTGCACCGTACTGCCCGACTTCATCCGGCCCGCGCTGCACGAGGTCCTGCGCGAGGAGTGCGCCGCCCTCGCCCCGCACGCGTACTTCGACGTCGAGACGGTCAACGTCTACAACATCGATGTGGACACGGACCTGCCCGAGGACCACCCCGGCCGCCGCACCTTCGAGCGCGGCAACGCGTTCGTCGCCCGCGACCGCGTCCCCGGGGCCTCCCTGATCAGCAGGCTCTACGCCCACGAATCGTTCCAGCGCTTCGTCGCCGACTGCTTCGGGCTGCCTCGGCTGTACGAGCTCGCCGACCCGCTCTCCGGGCTCGTGCTCAACGTCGTACGGCCGGGCATGGAGCACCCCTGGCACTTCGACACCAACGAGTACACGGTCAGCATGCTGACCCAGGAGGCGCAGGAGGGCGGCTCCTTCGAGTACTGCCCCAACATCCGGTCCGCCGACGACGAGTGCTTCGACGACGTCCGGGACGTCCTGGACGGCCGCGGCGCACGGCAGCCGGAGCGCCTGCCCCTGCGGCCGGGCGACCTGCAGCTGTTCAAGGGCCGCTACTCGCTGCACCGGGTCAGTCCCGTCCGCGGCGGCCTCGCGCGCCACAGCGCGATCTTCGCCTACAGCGAGCGCCCCGGAGTCATCGGGAGCGTGGCACGCACCCGGCAGCTCTTCGGCCGCGTACTCCCCGAACACCTGGCCGCGGAAGGCCGGGCCGTACGGGGTGACCGACTGCTGGACTAGGGCCCTCGCGAACGGTTCCAACGCACTGCCACGCGCCCCACCGAGGAGAAGCCCTTGCGTCTCGACGCGTCCGGAAAAGTCTCGCTGGACCACATCTACACCGCGCCCGACCCCCGCACGTACTTCCAGGCGCTCCGCCCGCTCGGCTACTGCGTCCCCCAACTGGCCAAGCCCTACTTCGACAAGCTCATCAAGGAGTACCGGGAGACCGAGCAGGTGGCCGTCCCCCACGTGCTGGACATCGGCTGCTCGTACGGGATCAACGCCGCCCTGCTCAAGTACGACGCCACGATGGACGAGCTGTACGCGCGCTACGACGGCAGCGGCCCCGCGTCCCGAGCCGGGCTGCTGGAGCGGGACCGGGACCTCTCCCGGTCCCGCCGCCCCGCGCACGCCCTGCGCTTCACCGGCCTGGACGCCTCCGTCAACGCCCTGGCCTACGCCCACGAAGCGGGGTTCCTCGACGACACCGTCAACGCCGACCTCGAGGCGAACGACCCCACACCCGCGCAGCGGGACCGGCTCGCCGGGACGGACCTGGTGATCTCGACGGGCTGCATCGGCTACGTCACCGAGCGCACCCTCACCCGCGTCGTCCGCGCACAGGACGGCCGCCTTCCCTGGATGGCGCACTTCGTGCTGCGGATGTTCTCGTTCGACCCCATGGAGGACGCCCTGGCGGACCTGGGCTACCGGACGGTCCGGGTCGACGAGGTCTTCAAACAGCGGCGGTTCGCGGGCCCGCAGGAACAACGCGGAGTCCTGGACGGCATGGCCGCGGCCGATGTGGACGCGAGCGGGCTGGAGGAGGACGGCTGGCTCTACGCTCAGCTCTATCTCTCCAGGCCGCAGCACACGTAGACCCCCCATCCCCACTCACCGAGAAGAGAGCCGCATTGAACGTCAGTCAGGAAGCAGCAGCCGGCGCGACCTTCGCCCGTGAAGGCAGCCTCCCGCGTGTGCCGCTGCCCACCCTCGAGGCGAGCTGCGAAAGGTTCCTCGCCTGGTGCGCCCCGCTGCTGACCGCCGAGGAACGGGCGGCGACGGAGGCCGAGGTCACCGCCTTCCTGCGGCCCGGCGGCCCCGGACGGACCCTGCACGCGGCGCTGGAGGAGTACGACGCGACGGAGGGCGTGCACAGCTGGCTCGACACCTTCTGGCCGTACCGCTACCTCGGCCGCCGGGACAGGATCGCGCTCAACGCCAACTTCTTCTTCCTGTTCCAGGACACCGGCCAGGGGCAGCTCGACCGGGCGGCCGGGCTCGTCGCGGGCGCGCTGCACTACAAGCGGCAGCTCGACGAAGGGCTGATCGCGCCGATCGAACAGCGCGGCGTGGCCCAGTCGATGGTGCAGAACGCGTACCTGTTCTCCACGACCCGCATCCCCGGGGTGCCGCTGGACACCGTGCGCGCCCCGTACAGCGAGCAGGCGCCCGGGCCCTCCACGGCACGGCACATCGTCGTCTTCTTCCGGGGCACCATGTTCCGGCTGGACGTGCTCGGCCCCGACGGCGTCCCGCACAGCCTCGACGAGATCGAGGCCGGGCTGCGCGCCGTCACCAAGGCCGACGTCCACACGGCCGAGGAGGACAGGGCCGGCCACCTCACCACCATGGCGCGGGCGGAATGGGCCGCCACCCGCGCGTCCCTCGTCGACGGCCACCCCGGCAACGCCCGCACGCTGGACGACATCGAGACCGCCCTCTTCTGCGTCTGCCTGGAGGACTTCGCACCCGAGGACACCCAGACCGCCTGCGACGAACTGCTCCACGGAGACCGCGGCAACCGCTGGTTCGACAAGGCCGTCTCCTTCGTCGTCTACGCCGACGGCCGGGCCGGCATCAACGTCGAGCACTGCGAGCTCGACGGGACGACCATCCTCAGCTTCACCGACGCCCTGCTCGGCACCCCGCCGGACGAGCACTCCCTCGGCTCCGGCGCCCGCTCCCAGGGCGAACCGGCCCCTCAGCCGCTCGTTTTCGAGCTGGACGAGCCACTGAGGGCCCAGGTACGAGCCGCCGCCGAGTCGTTCGCCGCGTACGGGCGGGACACCGCCACCACAACGGTGTCCTTCCAGGACTTCGGCAGCACGGCGGCCAAGGCGCTCAAGGTGTCCCCGGACGCCTTCGTCCAGGTCGCGTACCAGCTGGCCCACCAGCGGGCCAAGGGCCACCTGGGAGCCACGTACGAGTCGATCGCCACCCGCCAGTACCGCCACGGCCGCACCGAGGCGATGCGCGTCGTCACTCCTGAGATGCCCGCCTTCGTCGCGGCGATGGACGACCCCGCGGCCGACCGCGACACCCGCCGCGCAGCCTTCAGGGCTGCCGCCGGAGCCCATGTGGCGCGGGCGAAGGAATGCCAGGCGGGCGAGGCCCCCGAACAGCACCTCTGGGAGCTGGAGCTGATCCAGCGCCGCCGCGGCGACGAGCTCGGGGTGGACGAACAGCCCGCCCTGTACCGCTCCCCGGGCTGGCTCACCATGCGGGACGACTACCTGAGCACGAGCTCGGCACCGTCCGAGAACATCCAGTACTTCGGCTTCGGCTCCACGAGCAGCAAGTGCATCGGCGTCGCCTACGTCCTGCTCCCGGACCGCTTCAACCTCTACCTGAGCACCCCGCTCGCGGTGGCGGACCAGATGCACGCCTTCGCGGAACACCTCCGCGAGGCGGTCGCCGAACTGCGCGAACTGCTGACGGACTGACCCGGACGGCGTGGAGGGGACGGGGGACCGCCCCGTGGACCGACGGTCCCCCTCCACGCCTGTGTCATCCGGCCCGCGCCTTTCTCCAGGGTGTTCGACGTACGGGCGGACTCCCGGTGGCGTCCGCGTTCCCCCGGAGGCACGCCGAAGGGCCGCCGCCCCGTGCGGGACGGCGG